>JANQOL010000289.1 GCA_028289675.1 Pirellulaceae bacterium | reverse complement strand
GTGAAAATGCAAGTCGCGCTTCCAGTCGACGCGCGCCAGCATCGCCTGCAAAAAGTCACAAACTTCTTCGGCGGAGGGCACCGCACCCGCGCTGCCGTCCAGGATCCACAAGTACTTGGCCAGTGACAATTGACCTTGTCCCAAAATCGCCGACGCTTGCGTTAACAGTTCTTGAGGACGATTGGGTTTGCGATAGGGCGTATAACGTTCGCTGCCAATCGCCAACAGCAACGGATGCACGCCCGCCGCGTCCACGGCATGAACTTGCCGCACTCCGGGCAAGACCGTTGGAATGATGGGTTCTGTCAATTCATGGATGACTTGCCCAAACGTCGTGTCCTCTTGCGGCGGACGACCGACCACGGTCATGGGCCACACCGCGTCTGGTCGGTGATAAACGCGGTGGATCTTGAGTACCGGGAAATCGTGAACTCGCGCGTAGTAACCCAAGTGATCTCCAAACGGACCTTCCGATTTCAGCGTCTCTGGGACAACTTCCCCAACCAGACAAAAATCGGCGTCCGCATACAGCGGCGCCTGACCGGAAGACAAATGCATCGGAATGCGATGTCCGGCCAGTGCGCCGGCGAACATCAACTCGCTCATGCCTTCCGGCAAGGGCATCACCGCCGCCAGTGTCATCGCTGGCGAACCGCCGACGCTGACGTTGACCGGAAAGGACTGCCCCAGCTCGATGGCTCGGGCATGGTGCACTCCAATTCCGCGGTGGATTTGGTAATGCAGTCCGCACTCGTGATCGGCGACGTAGTCATTGCCGGCCATTTGCACGCGGTACATGCCGAGATTGATGCCGTCCAGCTTGCGAGCCTGTGGCGCTTGACTGAGCACTTGTGGCAAAGTCACAAATGGCCCGCCATCATCGGGCCAGCAAGTCACCTGTGGCAAAGCTGACAAAGCGCATTGCTGCGCCATCACGGCAGCGCGGCTGACAGGTTTGGCGCGCATGCGAGCCGCCACCAGAGGCGCTTTCCACAGCTCCCAAGGTCGACTCAAGGCCTCTTGGGGATTGGCCTTCCAACGCACTGCCGAGCGCACCGAGTCGAAGGTCTGCCGGAAGATGAAGCGGGCACGCTCCAAGGTGCCGAACAGATTGGAAGCCACGGGAAAGCGGCTACCGACGACCTGATTAAACAGCAGCGCGGGGCCGCCGTTGCGGAAGACCCGGCGATGAATCTCGGCCAGCTCCAAGTGAGGGTCGACCGGTTCGTCGACAACAAGCAATCGATCGTGCCGTCGTAAGTCTTCAACTAATTGACGCGTACTGCGATAGGTCATAGACCGGGTACCGGGTGAATCTGCCAAGGCTGGCGAGTTGGGAAGAATCTGCCGGGCGTGTAATGCCGCGGAGTCCCGTCGCCTGTAGCGTGTTACCGCGATTGTGCCCGAAACACAACTGGGAAACCCATCTTTTGGCGGTCAATCTGCAGTTCGTCTGCCGCGCCGACGTTGGTTTAAGGGTGGACGAATTGCCTGCTCGATTCTGTGCGCGCCTCAGTTCCAAAGCGCTGGAAATAGTCTTATCATGACCGGCGAATCGGTCGCCCCGATGGCGTGACGTGGCGGGCCGGCCCTATTGCCTGGTTTCTGTTTCTGACAATTTTGAGGACATCATGTCGAATAATCCTTACGAAGCCCCCACCATGCCCGTCGAGACCATGCAGCCCGCTGAGGTGGGAGATGGGATGCCTTGGGCTTCACAGAACAAACGCTTTGTCAACTTCTTTGTCGACAGCATCATTGTTCGAATATGTAGCTTCGCCGCAGGTTTCATGCTGGGCATGGCTTACGTCGCCTCCACCGGTGGCAACATTACCGAGTCGCAAGAAGCCCAGATGCAATTAATTGGCATGGGATTGGGAATTCTAGTGGTGCTGAGCTACTACATTATTCTCGAGGGCGTGTTCAAGATCACCATTGGGAAACTTCTGACCGGCACTCGAGTGGTCAACGCGCAAGGCGGCGACGCATCCTTCGGGCAAATCGTTGGACGTTCTTTTGCTCGTATGATTCCTTTCGAGGCATTCTCGTTCTTGTTCGGCGACAAGACCACCGGCTGGCACGATTCACTGTCCGGAACTCGCGTGATTGATACTCGGCTGAGTCGCAGCAGCATGTAGGTGTCGGCTTGTTGAAAGCATCTGCATTTGATCGCATCAACTTGCGTTTGGACGACAAGTGCCACGATGTTTTGTTTAGCAGTCAGCCGCAGGCGTACATGTCGATAAGCCGTAGGCTTCTAGGTTCATAAGATGTGTACGCCTGCGGCTGACTGCTAAACAGTTTCAAGAATCGGCGTCTGTCAAATCAGTGTTAAAAAAGACAATGGCCGCCACGGTTAGGAGATGCGCAGAGGTTTGTCGGCGCGGCCGGCGGCTTCTACGCGTCCGATGCACGCGGGTGTAGCCAAGTGTGCGGACTCGCAAGCTTGCGTCCAGTCGTCCCAACGCTCGGGAGGTACGGCAATCAGCAGACCTCCACAAGTTTGCGGATCGAATAGGATTCGGAACTTGGGATGGCTATGAAGCTCTGTGTTCGGCAAGTTCACTCGTCGCTCGGCTTGGAGGTTGTCGTCAATTAAGCTGCTCTCGATCCCACGTTCGATGGCCGCTAGCGTGCCCTCCAGCACGGGTACCGCATCCAAGTCCAGGCAAGCTCCAACTTCGCTGGCGTCTA
>JANQOL010000285.1 GCA_028289675.1 Pirellulaceae bacterium | reverse complement strand
GCGGGCTGTCCACGAGCGAATACCCAAGGACAGCAGCATGGTGATGACGAAAAAGACGATGAACGTGTAAGTGCCGAACAGCAAGGTGGTTAGCTCTTGTTAGCGCGCGGCACCCGCAAGACCAAGCGATCGCGCAAACACGTCACTCAATTGCCGACCAATTGGTCCGATGTCAAACATCTCTCGCACCTGCACGTAGTTGTGCTGGGCAATCCTATCTCGCTGTTCTTTGTCTTCCAGCAACTCACAGATTCCAGCTGCCAGTTCCTGTACGTCTCCAGGACTGACGCATCGTCCGTTCGCATTGGAGAAAACTTCGCGATGAGCGCCCACCGGCGTAAATACGATCGGTTTGCCAACGCTCATGGCTTCTACGACCGAGCGAGAGAATCCTTCGGAATATGAGGGAAGCACGAAGAGATCGCATGACCGCAACGCGTCCAGCTTGGCTTCGTCATAAATCACGCCCAGATTTTCATAGTGGTCAGCCGCGTCCGACTGTTCCAGGGCTGCCTCGCATTCGAACGGATCTTGATATTCGAGCCGCTCACCGGTCAACTGATTGTACAAGACATTACGCTCACCACGACGCAAGGTACCGCCCACAAGTATTTTGGCACTCGGACAGCGCTTGGCAATGATCGGAACGGCACGGAGCAAGTCACAGTAGCCTTTGGCCTGCGTTAAATGGCCCAAGAAAAGTACCGTACCGGGCTCGTAGCTGGAGAGTTCTTGATGATCGTATTCGCGAGTGTCGATTGCTTGATAGATGCAGACCATGCGCGACACAGGCACGAGACCTTCAAATTGGTCAAACAAGTACTCGGCTTGGACGATGCATGTTTCCACTCGGCGGCAGGCAAACCCGACTAACAGTTTGACCGGGCTGGCAAAATCGTTGAAATTCAAGCGAAAATGGCTTGCCCGCAAATGGATGACGACCCGCGCGCCAAATAAGCGCGACAAGAGGATGCACCACACATCTCGCCCCACCCATCCAGTCTGGGTGGCCGTTATCGGGTAGTAGACCAGGTGCGGCCTGAATCGCAGCAGGTTGACCAATAGGCCGGCGAAGAATCGAAAGAACGCCGTAATCATCGTCAGGTCAAAACGCCCCTTGTGCTTGTTGGACTTCCTGACGCTGGTTGTCTGATGGCGAATGCTGAAACGACGATTCAATTCGTCGGACTCCAGAAACAGCTTCATCCCCATCTCAGGTCCACTGTACGGCGGTGGCACCGGGCCGACAAACAGGATTCGCTTTTTCTTTTGGCTAGCCAAAGACAAGTTTGTACCCTTGTTTGGCGAAGCGGAATCTACCAATCAGTGCTTCTGCTAATCGAATGACACCGAACGTTACTGCAAACGTCAGAAGCAGTGTCAATCCGTAGAAAAGCCAAGCATTATCCAAACGGAGTTGAGACGCACATAAGCGCGCGACTGGCATTTGCACCAGATAGGCTACCAAGGTGAACGTGCCAAAGCTGCGAATGGAATCCGCGATCCCAACATGCATACCGTCGATCAGTTCCGTGGAAGCCCACCACCAGATTCCAGTGTCAACCATCAGCAGCAGCGGCTCCAAAGCTTCTGGAACTTCGGAATATGCAACGTAAAACAGCGGACGTGTAAGCGCGAGGACCAACAAACGGATCCACGTCGAGCATTGGCTTCCAATGGACGCAATGCGTTGCAGCCCACCGGTGCTGTACGCTCGTCCAGCACATTCTCCGGCCAAAGCCATCAACAGCATGAGGAGTGTCTTTGAGGATGGCCAACAGGCGTAAGCCAACAGAATCAATAACGACATGCTCCAAACGATGCGATCACTAACGCGGACAGTTAGCGCCGCTAAAGTCAAGTACATGACAAAGTAAGCAAGGATCTCGAAGGCAAAGGCCTCGCCAGAAACCGAAACTAACAGGCTATCTCGCAGAAATTTCCAACTCAACAAGTTGCTACTAGCCGCGCTACCCAGCCCACACCAAGTAACCAATAAATTGGCAGTCACAAAGACAGCTGCGATCTTCATCGCTCTAGTCAGCAGCCGCCAACTGGCACTGAACCCTGCTGGCTGCTGACGTGAGAAGTAGTAAGAACCGACCAAGAATCCGGTGACGAACAAAAAGGCCGAATGTAAGAAGACCATGTTACGAGTAATGAACAAATAGGCGTCCCGCTGCTCGGCGTGAAGCACAAACGCCGAATGATAGAAAACCATCAAGACGACTAACAGACCTTTGAAATTGTCGACGAATCTCAGCCGCTGCGATTTGACTTTGGCCAATTGCTTCGGCTTAGTCACGTCAGCCGGCATTGTGGACAACTTGACGAGTCGGTCCGCGGGCGACGGCTGGACGTTGGGGTTGACGCCCACGAGATGGGCTAAGAGTGACGGCCAACCCGACGATGCCCCACACAAACCACATGTAGTAAGAGTAGAGCCCCGGATGGATACCGATACAATCAATGCCCCACATGGCAACTGCCAAGGCGGCCGCGATCTGCAACGGGCCCTTGTTCCGAAGAACGGTACTAGCCGCCAATGAGGTTGCCAGAATTGTCGCCAGCAGGAAGGCAGCTAGTCCCACCAATCCATCAGTAATCAATATCCGTAAGAATTCGTTATGGGCCGGTATCGCATCTCCCGTGCCAAACAGCTGTTCGCCAAACGGGAGTAACTTCCAATCGTTGTAGAGGTCCTCCCAAATCGACACGCGTCCCGCCAACAAGAACCTTCGATCCAGCTCACCCTGATTGAAAGCAATCTCTTTCTGAAACAGTTGCAATACTGAGTTCACCAAGAAATTCTGAGTGGCTGCGTTGACCAGTGCTACGATCGCACCAATGATAGCCGCGCCAACGAAACGGTTTTGCAACAATGCCCAAATTAAGAACCAGGCACATAGAATAGCCAGGGCTGACTTCGAGTAGACGTTAAAAATCACCACGCAAGAACAAGCTCCAAATCCCAGCAAGAGCGTTTTTTGCAGTTGCGATAGCTTGAATTGGTGCAGGGCGATGTAAATGGCCAATAACGTTTGCAGTCCAAAGTGCTTGAGGCTTACCGCGTCGTGATACATGCCTACATATCGCAGAATCCCGGCCGACGAACGCTGGTGCCACACTACCCCAGTTGCCGCCTGGTAGAGGCCCATGGCCACCGGAAAGATGCCACTTATCAATAGAGCTATGGTCAGGTGCTTGATACCTTCGCTTGATCGATAGTACACCGCGAACAGGTAGAAGGCGATAAAGCCGTTCATCGCATGAATCGAAGTCTCGATCGCGGTGACCGCCTTCCCTTCGCTGATTAGCGCCATGACGCCAATCAGATTGGCCAACAGGAACAACACAGCGATCAGCTTCAAGCGAGCCCAATTCGGATGCGGCAAGTCCACGGAAATCAACCGTGGCAAAACGAACACCGGCACGATTACGCCGATAACGTGATTGAGCGAAAAGTCTCCGATGCGGGTTTCCCAGGTGGCAGCCACCACGGGATTGATAGCCAGAGTGAGCAAAATGCCCCAGTAGGGACGGGCCACCAGCAGGAGGGCCGCGACGAAACAAAGCACCGCTGCGATATAGAACAACATCTTGGATCTACTTATTGACTAGGAGTGGCCATTTTAATTGGTAAGCGCCGCTTCCATGTTCTCGCACCAGTGGTCAATGGAGACCGATTGGGCGGATGCAAAGGCCGCTTCGCACATGGCGGTGTATTTGTTGGAATCGTTTAGCAACCGACTTAGGGCGGTCGCGACCTCGCCACTGTCACCGTCTAGAAACAACCCGTTCTCGTCGTGCCGCAGGTAAGTGATTTCCGGCCCGTGTGGAATTGAGGCGTGGTCGAGGGTGACGTATGGCTTGCCATAACAGAAGGCGTGTACGATCGACAATCCCGATGCGCCCGGAATCACCACCACGTGACTGTCTCGCATGTGCGCACCGATCTGTCGTTGATCGCTGACCGCACCCAACCATTCCACGTTCGGAAGATGTTCACTCTGCCGTCGCAGTTCCTCTTCAAGTGGGCCGGCGCCGATGATCTTCAGCTTTGCATCTGGTTCCAACTGACAAAACTGCCCATAAATCTCTAACAACTGGGCGACTCGTTTGGACTGCACCAGACGCCCAATAAACAACAGCGTCTTCTGCGGATTCTCACAAATCTCAAAGGGAAAGTCATTCCAGATCTGCTGAGTGTCCAGTGTGTTATTTGCGAAGAACGACTTTCGGCGTGCGACAATTTTGTGCCCAACAGCCCACTCTCGGGCGGCTTCCGTATAAAAACCAACTCGGTCGAAGAAGCCGTAAAAAATTCGGGTCAGCCGTACGTTCCAACTCTTCAGATCGCTCTTGTCTTTGCCACAGATCGGATGGTTCAACGTGATCAAACGAAATCGATAGAAGAGCTTGAGCAGGGCAGTCCATACCACAAACGCGATGAACTTCTTTTCGGCGGGTACTAACACTACGTGTGGTCGCATCCGCCGTATCGCCCGAAACATGTCGACCAGAGCCCGAGGCGATCGGCCAAAATTCCAATAGGAAGCTGTCGTCCGCCAAGTCTGAAAGCCGGGCGAAACGTGCTGGCCTGCCACATGTCCTTGTTGATTGACGTCCCGGCCCACCAGGACTCTCAAGTCGACCCTAGGGCGTTCTGCCAACCGTGCCAACACTTCTGCTTTGTAGTGGTTCAGCATAGGTGCGACCCACAGAAAGCGCGTCTCAGATTGGGGTTGATCTGCCATCATTAACAACCGGTGCAAGCCCTCCAGATCATGCTTGATGCGGTCCTCCAACGGTGGAGACGTGCCGTGGCCAACCTCCCCTGGAAGAGAATCTTCACGACTCTACCTGAAGTGTCCGTTCTCCTCTTGCATTGTCGATCATCGGCAGCATCAGGTTTGGAATTGATTGCTTTCGAGCCACTGCTTGAGCACGTGCAGCGACCACAACGTATAGAAATTCGACTTACGGTTCGATTCATTTTGGTGCACGAGCTGTCGAATCGAGTCTTTGGTCGCGATCCCAACATCCTCAAAGCGATCAGTCCACATGTTGTTCCAATCGCCCCGAATGATGAACTTGTTCAACCACTCATGCATGGGAACATTGAAGCCGCGTTTGCGGTCTTGCAGGATGCTATCTGGAACGTTGCCCACTAAAGAGCGTTTGAGAATGTCCTTATGCTGACGCAATTTGGTCGGCATTCGAAACGCAAACTCCACAAATTCGTGATCCAGAAAGGGTACGCGGCCTTCTACGGAATTGGCCATCGACGCCTTATCCAGCTTCGCGAGGTGTTTGTTGACCAAGGGTACTTTGACTTCCGCATAGAGAAGCTGAGCCAGCTTGCTGAATGCGTGTTCCTTGGCTTGAGCGTGCGCACTTGCCAATAAATCGTCATGTAACAGGCCAGGCAGATCACTGCCCTCGGCCCCCAGGGCCAGCAAATCGTCGACGTTATCTCCAGAAATCAACAACTCGTGCCGGCTTGCCAAACCGTTGCGTTGCAGAGCTCGCAAAGAACGTTCGATATAGATGTCTCGAACTTTGCCTGGTTTCGACGCAGGCGAAAATCCTGCCAAACTGGCCCTGCTCGTAGCCAGCATGGTCGACCATACGCCGGCCGGAACTCGATTCGAGTACTCCATTCTCAGCAGCCGAAACAAATAGCCATACCCGCCCAAAAGCTCATCCGCCCCGTCGCCGCTCAAAATCACTTTGATTCCGGCATCGCGGGCAATACGGAAGTTGCACAGCAGCGCCATCACTGAGGATTCGGCAAACGGCTCGTCAAGGATTTTTGAGAACCCAGCGTAAGCATCCAACGCTGACTCGTTCAGAATTGTCTGGACGTTCTCCACTCCGCGGTAGTCGGCCATCTCCTTTGAGCGACTCAAATCGAGCCGATTTGACTGATGCTCGAATCCGATCGTGAATGTCTTCATGCCCGCGCGAGGAATATGGCTGACGATTGCCGAAGAATCCAGACCTCCGCTGAGAAAAGCGCCAACGGGCACGTCCGCCATTAGCCGACGATCAACCGCGTTACTTAGGCGCTCTTGTAGCTCACTCGTCCACGCCTCGACCGAATTCGACTCATCAACTTCGTCTCCATGTGGCAAGTGCCAATAGGCTCGCGTCCGTATGCCTTGGTGAGCGTCCCACTCCAAGTAGTGTCCGGGCAGCAATTTGTAGATGTTCTCGAAGACCGAGTGTGGCTGTGGAATATAGTTGTAGAACAAGTACTGCCAAAGGCTCTTGCGATCGATCTTCTTTTCGATGCTGTCGCAAGCTTGAAACGCCTTCAGGTCCGAGGTGAAAGCAAACCCGGATTTCCCTTCAGTGTAGTAGAGTGGCTTGATGCCCAAGCGATCCCGGGCCAGGAACAGTGATTGCTTGCTGGCATCCCACAGTGCAAATGCAAACATGCCATTGAATTCTTGCAGGCAATCTGGTCCCCAGGCACGCAGCGCATTTAGCAGCACCTCCGTGTCCGAGCGGCTGTGAAACTCGTAACCATCTTTTTCCAGCCGCGGTCGGATCGAATCGTGGTTGTAGATCTCGCCATTGAAGACCAACACGTAGTTGCCACAATCGCTCACCATTGGCTGATTCGAACGTGGATCCAGGTCCACGATCGCCAGCCGTTGGTGCACCAAACCCAAGTTGCCGCGTGCAGACTGGTAAATACCTTGATGATCGGGGCCTCGATGCGCAATCTGGTCTCCCATAGCGCGCAAAGTTGGCTCATCTACGCATGGATCGTGAGAGTAAACTCCAGCAAATCCACACATCAGCTTGGCAGTAATTCGGTTAGCTTAACAGGTAGACAACTCACCGATCACTTCCCTGTTCGTAGAGACGTTGGTAACCGCTGACCATATTGTCAATCGTGTACTTGTCCAATACGTACTGCTGGCATTGCCGGGCAAACGACGTTGCCTCGTCCGGAGCGGCTCGCAACGCGTCGATGCGATCGGCCAATTGTTCAATTGACTGCGGAAACGAGCGTAAGCCATCTGGAAAGTGCTCGCGCATTCCTCCACAGTCATCCATCACGATCGTGGGAAGCCCAACACCGATGGCTTCCACCGCTGAATTACCAAACGATTCGCCAGCATTCGATGGTAGCACGAATAAATCAGCCAGCTGCAGCCAATCCGCCACATTCTTCTGCTGACCAACGAAGCGAACTTGCCGTTCAACCCCACGCCGTACTGCCAGCGCCTGCAATGATTGCTTGGCCGGCCCATCGCCGATGACCAAGCAGCAAACGCTCTCACGATCCTTGAGTTGGGCGATTGCCTCAATGAGCCAATCGATGCGTTTCCAATCGCGTAGATTCGCGCTGGTCGCGATAACGTATTGGTTGTTAGGAGGTCCACCAATCGACTGCCAAACTTGGCTGGTCGAACGCTCGGCCGCAAACAAAGAAAAATCAAGTCCGTTGTAGGTCACACCGAAACGCTTCTCGTTGATCCCAAAGGTCTTGGCCGCAACTTGGGCAGCGTGCCAGGTATTGCCCGAAAGGTAGCGAAACTGGCGTAGTAACCGGCCTGTCCACCAGAACATGGCACGCCGTTTCCAGCCGTGGCTGTGTTGTCCACCTCGATGGGTGTAGGCCAGCTCGGGGTGATCCAGCCCGACCGCCGAATGCATGAGGACTGGACTTTGCGTTTGGAAATGAACGATATCGAAATCAGTCGCAATCTCGCTAAAGCGCCCTTTGACTGAAGCGTCGAATCCACCCGATTGATTCAACTCAACGACCTCCACGCCAAGTGCGGCTGTCTTTTCCGCATAGTAGCCGCCTTGGGACAGGATGAGCAAAGCAGGTTGCATCGAATTCTGCTGCTGGCCACGAATTAATTGGTAGAGCGCGCGCTCGGCCCCACCAATTTTCATGCTATGTGATACGTGCAGAATTTTCACAAGTGGATGGGCTTAGCGACTGAAACCTGGCCGCTGCACTGGGGAGCTCGTGCTCCACCAATCGGGAGAATTACGATTCGATAGATGACAGGTCAATTGACGAGTTGCATTCGCCGAAATCGAAAAGGCGGCGAGAGCTTACGAGGAGACGAGTTCCGCAAACGTGTGCGGGGTCTGCTGAGCCTGCTGGTAAGCATTGCTGACTTTTTTGGCCATCGAATCACAGTAGCCGGCGTAGTCATGTTCGATGCGATCGAGTTTCGCGATCAGACCGTTGCCGGTCATTTCCTCTTTCTCGATGAAGGCATCATCGAAACCGAGCATTTGAAAGATGCCCCGCGTTTTGGATCCCCAATAGGAGACAGCAATCGCGGGAGTCCCGGAAATCATCGAGAAGATAGCCGCATGCAATCGTACTGAAACCAGATATTTAGCGGCGCCATAAATGCACATCGCTTCTCGGGGACTAAGTGGTTTGTCGATCAACTTGACGCGATCAGCGCCCAGGGCAGCCGTCAATCGCTCCAGCAACTCATGGCTTATCTTGGAATCGCATTCGAAACCGGTGTACTCGGGCAGGTGATGGCATTGCGTGGCAACCACAATTTGTTCACAGATATTGTTATCAATGATGTGTTTGGCCAATTCAACGAATTGATCACACAGCGGCTTCGACTGCCCCTCACTACCTTTTTCCATGTAGTGCCGTACCACCAGGCAGGCAAACTTGCCACGTTGTAACTGATGCTCGTCGCACACACGCTCAATTTCTTCATCGGTGGGCGACTCTAAACCAAAGACGCTATCCGGCACTAAGACAATCTTGTCCACGTCAATTTCCAGATCGTTCTTCAAGTAATCGTATGAGTATTGTTCCCGTGGCAGCACGTAGGTCGCTTTTCTCAAAACGAACTGCATGAACTTTCGCACCCAGGGAGAGTGGATGGGGCCGATCGTCTGGGCGTAAACCACAAACGGCACTTTGACCCGCCAGGCGTACAACAGCGGGATACACAGCCAGTACTTGCTCAGCAGACTTTGCAGGATGTGTCCCTTCTTGTCGTAGAAAATCTGCGTACCGCGACTGATAACCACGGAACTGTCACCGACGTGCCGCAGGGTTCGATTCCAACGGCCCAGAAACGGAAAGACCAGAAAGATCACGCTGCCCAGAGTAGCGAAGACCCACCACACGTTCTTTAGTTTGCGTACCAGCGAACTTCGCGTGAGGTAGTTGTCCGAACGTGCTCGCACCGGATAGGGCAGAATTTCCAAATCCGGATGCTCCTCCAGAATGAACGGATATGCCGTCCGAATGATCTCTGGATCCGCGTGCGACGATACGTAGGATAGTCTGGCTTTGGGAAACGCGCGCAGCAACACGTTGACTAACGCGATGCCGAGCGCACTGCCACCACTGTTCGTGTCTGGCAGCCCGTGAACGATGGTAATGGATTTACTTTCAGCAGACATTAACTGTTCTCTTCGCTTAACTTAACGCCACGCGCCTCGACACCGTTGTAGCCGGCATGCACCTCGACTTGGTCGTAGGGGCCTGCGGCCATCCATTTCTGCACGGTGGTCAGCTTTTGTGGCGAATCAAACCGTGGTGAAAACCAATCAAACGTATCTAGCACCGCCCATTCTCTGCGCTCGGTGTCACTGAGCCCTAGTGTGCGACCGTTGTCAGCCACACACATGAATCGCACCAATTTGGATCCAACTTTGGGCACACGCGACACCAACTTGACTAGCGGCCAAACGACTCCAACATATCCCCGGCAACGGGCGTACAAACGCGAGGGTTCCATGTGCTTGGTGATGGAGCGCATCCAGTATTTGGTTTTAAGCCATTGCTTGATGGTGCCCAAAAACCCTTCATCGCGGATGTAGATATCGCACACCATCCGACCCCGCGGCTTCAATATCCTGGGCAACGACTCAAAGGCCTTTTTGACGTCTGGTGTGTGCTGCAGGACGCCCAAACACATGAGTCGATCAAAGTAGTCGTCACGAAACGGCATCTGATACAAGTCGGCCTGCACGATCAGCAAGTTATCCGCATGCCCATTGTGTTCATAGTTGGCATCGACGGCTTGGCTGAAGTCCAAAGAGACGACTGTAGCTCCAGTAGAAACCGCGTGTGTTGTAAACCGCCCCGCACCGGAACCAACTTCAACGATCAATTCGCCGCTCAGATCCCTTTCCCATTTCGATTCTTGGAAGAACCTATCTTCCGAAGTGTTGGTTTTGGAGAAGCGATCCAACTGCGTCTTGGCGTGCTTTTTCCATTGGAAGCCGAAATTATCGCAGTAGTTCTCTTCGGGCACGAAGCGGGGCACAAAGTTGACGATGTTGTATTCCCGGCCACCCGCCGAGCGAAGCAGCCCCGTCTTGACGCGCCCATCTTCCTCTTCTGACACTTCCGTTAGAGTCAGTTCCGAGTGATCAACTGGACAGACCAAGTGTTGTAGATGCTTTCTTTGCATGAGAGTCTCCTGTAAGCGGAGTCCCCTTACTGTTTTTGCCCAACGAACATGACGTTCTTTGGATGAAACAGATGACTCACTGAGGAGAACATCTTCACGGCCAGATTGTCCGTTGCAATGATTACCCGCGTAAGCCAGGCGGAATTCATTTTGAGTTTGTCGAGAGTGATTTTGACAAGTACGTCACGAACGACGGAATAGTCATAATGGCAAGTGTAGTGACCGGGGCAGATTTGGTTTAGCAGGCGTAACAAGTTGTCTCCGTCGATAAACTCTTCGTCACCATGATCTCGGTCCACCTTGTGGACAATGCGTTTAGCCAGGGCCACCAGTCGCGACTCTTGGGTTTTCTCGGATGTTTTGAGCTTCTCGGTGAATCCCAACCAGCCTCCCACATCCAACGTCTTGCTAAACGACTCAATCGCTTGTTCGTGATTCGGCAAGTGATGCAAGATGCCGAATCCCAGAATGGCATCGACCGCACCAGTGCGGAATGGCATCGCGTTCACATCGCAGAGCACATAATGTCCGTTCATCCGCGTGCGCGACAGCTTCAGTGCGTTGAAGGAAAGGTCTGTACCGTAGTACGTCTTGTCGGCTATGAACTTCTGGTCGGCCCACAACGTTCCGGACGTACCACACCCAATTTCCATCACCCGCTTTAAATCTTTAGGTAGCTTGCCAAGGATGTGCTTTTGCCTCGGGATTAATCGGTTGTAAGTAACGGCCCGATCTTTGTCACCCAGTTTCAATTTGTCGGCATAGTACTTTTCCCAGAACTCCATCTCATCGCGTTCCCATCCGCCTCCGCCTCCATCTCTCCAGGTCTTGAGTCGCTCGATATTCTCGTCGATGATCTCATCGGACAACTCAGCGAACCTGCCGCGAACTCTGGCCAACAGATCGATGTCCACGTCCAAATCTACGTTGCCCTCATTGACGAAGCGCGGGATGCCGTCGGCAATCGTCCAGATGCGATTGCAAATCGGGCAATACAGTACGCCTTGGTCGTATCCATCCGCCGACTTTTCCGGCAACAATAGCGTGACCAATTCGCTGCCGTCATATGGACAACAAAGAAGATCGTAGAGTTCTGCAAAATTATCTGGCATTATTGACGCACCAATCGCGAAAAGAATGGAAGAGAGGCGACGCGAATTTCGACCAACTTGAGAACCATCACGCCCGCAGAGGCTAACGCGGCGATCCCAACGAGCAAAGCGAGATCGTTGGTCAAGTTACGTTGGGCCACTTCGACCACGATTCCCGAACCGACGACGACAGCGATTATGGACATCAGGCTGCGGACAGGGTACCGAACACGAAACCCCTGCTGACTGATCCAAAAACCAGCAATCAACAGCGTCAACTCTGTGGCAACCATGGACACGATAACGCCCCACACTCCTAGCTGAAAATAACCCACGCAAAGCAGCAGCAATGCCACGAGCAGGGCAAATCCAAGCCCACGCATGGTCGATACGACCTTCGTACGCTCGGTGTGCATGAGATTCCAGTGCACCAATCGATACGTCAAGCGTAGAAAAGAGGCCAAGACGAGCAACGGAATTAGCGCGATCGCACCGTGGAACTTCGGGTCGGCAAAATAACGAATAAAGTCGTCGGCAAACACGAACACTACCAAACTCGCCAAGGCCGCCACGCCCACAAACTTGTTGCCCAACTGTCCGATCCGTTGCGACGCGTTTTCGCGACTAGCCGACTCGTAGTAGTGCGGTAACAACGCGTTGTCACTGGCATTGCCGACTAGCAACATCAAGCCGCTAAACTGCGCTGCCAAAGCAAATAAACCTACGTCTTCCATGCTGCCCAAGCGTTCGAGCAGCATGCGCGGCGCGGCTACATCAAACCAAACAAAAATGAAATATGGAATCAACGGCAACCCATAAACGAGCATGCGTTTGGCAATGGCACGATCAAAGCGGAATTGAATGTGTGGCCACAAAGTGATCAGCGCCACCACAAAAAACAAACTTGCCGCAATCAGCTGACCGTAAAGCTGGCCAGCTAGCCCACGTTGTTCGACGGCCACGAACCAGTAGATCACCAGGAACTGGACAACAAACATGGCGACATAGAACATCACGTAGTGATTCGCGCGTTTCTGCACGCGCATCAACCCGGTGGCCAACTTCTCCAGCGGCTTTAGTACGCCTATGGCGATCGCCACAAAGAAAAATGGGAAGAAAGGCAGTTCGTAAACATCGCTGGCCAGCCAGCCCATCATCGGCGCCATCAGCAGTCCCGCTAGCAACGGCAGCACGGACAACATCATGAATGCCGTTCCATACATCCGGCTGCGCGTCTCTGCATCCATTTCCTCTCGAAAATAGAATCTTGTGGCAGCACTGTTGATGCCAAACACAAACACGGTTGAAAACAGTTGAATAAAGACGTTGATGATCGCTAGCGTGCCATACTCGGCCAGCGAAAAGAACTTGGTGTACAACGGGATCAAAATGATCCCTAGGGAGCGTACAAGCATCGCTCCTCCAGCGTACAACACTGAATCCTTGAGTAACTTACTCACCGGATGTCACTGGCTTCTGCAAGAGGAACGAAAAACCTAGCGGACAGTGTCGAAAGCTGGTCACTCGCTGTGGGTTAAGCGGCGTTTTGGTCAACCAGTAGTAACAGAACTCGGGCAAACGAATCAGCAGATTGATGGCCCAGGCCAATGGTGCCAGTCGCAGGAGACGCAGCCCACGGGGAATGATCTGCCACACCTTGGAGTTCAGTGAAAGCATGACTCCCACCATGTCCCCGATGTAATCCAAACGTTGGATCTCGAAACCCGCGTCTGAGAAACGATTTCTGAGACAGTAGGACGTGTAGCGGTGGAAGTCCCAAGGGATTTCATGCTCGTTCATTACAAAGGGAACGGTTCCAATAACGCGGCCACCGGGCTTGAGCACTCGAAAGATTTCCGACAGTGCCTTGCCGGGTTGGTAAACGTGCTCGAGCACTTCGGTTAGAACCACGCAATCGACACTCTCGTCTTCCATCCGAATCGTATCGTCGACGATGTCGATTTCTGCCCGACGAGTGTGTTTTTCATTGGCTAACGGATGGTCAGCTGGAATGTAACGATCGAACTTCGTCGCCAGCAACTGCTCAAACGGGCGATCACCGGACCCATAATCCAAGACGCCACCACCCTGCGGCAATTCGGCGAAGTATTGCATGAAGCGTTCGAAATTCAGTACGCGATAAATCGAGTTACGAAAGATCGAGTAGTAGTATTTGCCATTTCGGCATTTCGGGATGTAAATGCTGGACGACATTAGCCAAACCACTCGCGCTGAATTACATCCGTTTGCCTGGCACGATACCAACGGGCCAATACGTGCACCGTCT
>JANQOL010000265.1 GCA_028289675.1 Pirellulaceae bacterium | reverse complement strand
GGGCGAACAGGCGTGCGTTCTGGATGACCCAATCTTCGTGCACGGTCAATTTCGGCACCACGACTTTTTCGATGTCGGGCATGGGGCCGAGGTTGAGATTGGAAGAATGCACACCGAAAAGAGCCACCATCTGCGTCAAGATTTTGCCGGAGGTCTCCAAGGCAACGATGGTGTTTTCAAAGGTGGCTGGAGCGGGATTCTCGGCGATGGCGGTGATTTCGGCTTGCGCTTGCTCGATGGCTGTTTCAAAGGCTGGCACAAATTCTTCGGCTCGCACGCGGTCCCAGGGAGGCACGCCACCGTAAGGTCCGGTCCAGTCTTGCAACAAAACACTTGTCGATGTCACCGATTGTCCTTTTTCTTGGGCTTGAACTGAGCAACTGATCACAACCAGGGCCGTTGTAGCCCAAGTCCCGGCTATCGGTGGAACTCGCATTGCTGGCTCCTAACGCTTGAGCTGGTCTGTCGACAGTAGAAACTGGTACCACGAACGGAGTATTGGCGAGCCGAGTGTCGAACTGGCCGCAGCTCTTGTACCGCTCATGACGCTCGTCATCTTATCGCATTTTCGTCTTCGGCGGGCTGGCAGGTCTCGGGCAACTCACGAGTCGCTGGGGTTAACTCAGTTGCGTAGGCCACCAGCTCTACTGGTGGTCAGTGATCGTTGAGCGAGAAAGAAACGACGGCCAATCGAAGTGCCAACGCAACCGGATCCGGTCTTGATGCACCCAGCTGAGACGGGCCTCTAACGAATCCGTCCCTGAGGTCAGTGGGACGGAGTCGCGCAAGATAAAGCATCAAGTGTGGCCAGCTCTCACCCTGGCCGAACCGATTCAGTGCAAAGTTGGCGCAGATCGACCGTCGTTAAGAAAGGACGGAGAAACCGCATTGCCAGTTATGGGCCGCTGAACATCGTACGGGTAGCGTGTCCCGCGCTGTCAGTTACCTGTCGGCATTAAGTACTTGTTGGACAGTCGCGGCCACGGCAGGCCGTGACCACGACGTCCGGTTTTGTCGGCAGGTTGCCGAGGTTTGCTCTAGGCGTCGGTCAATTCGTGTTTCTGCGGAACGGGCTTGGGCTGGTAGGTGCCCTTGAAGTAAGTCGTCCAGGTCTTACCGCCATCTTCCGAATTCTCGATGAACTGTTCGACAGTACCATCGCTGTTGGGCGTGAACGTCATGCGGCTAAGCAACTTGGTACCATTGGGTTGAAACATCTCGCCTTCGAACTGCATTTTGCCATCGGAGAACTTGCCCCGATATTCGATAACACCACCTTCGGCGTCGACCCAGGTTTGCCGCCACTGCTCTTGTTCGGGGTGATAGTAGTTGATGCTGGTGCCGGTGCCGCCGCTACGGCTCGTCCACTTCTCTGTAATGACGTGACCATTGTCGCTAGCTGTAATTCTATTGGTGCCAACGACATCGCCAGCGGCATTGACCACGGACCACTCGCCGACCCAGAAATCAAATTCGCGCAGTTTCTTCTTCGCCTTTTGCTGGGCTGTGGTACGTTCACGCAGAGCTTTGAATTCCGACCGTTCGAACAGTGATTTCAGGTCTGGGTCGTCCCGCAAGTCGGATTCATGGACAAAGCCGGCATCCATGGCCGCGGTCAACTGTTCCAGGGCCTGATCGTGCTCGCCCATCAAGGCCAACGCACAGGCGCAGTTGTACAAGGCCACTGGCTTCATGTTCGGGAACCGGGCTGCTTTGCGATGGTATTCCAGAGCTTCCTCAAGGTCGCCTTTGGCGTGGAGGGCATAGCCCAAGTAGAACAGGGCGCCGCCGTTCTTGGGGTCCCGTTCGACGACTGGCCGCAGCAGTTCGATGGCCTCTTCCCAGTTGCTGCTGGCGATGGCCTGATTGATTTGAGATCGATATTGGACTTTCTCTTCTTCAGTCGTCTGGCCATCTTGCGCGGTGGCCCATTGCATGCCCGGCAAAATGATGGCAGCCAGTAGAGCTGTCGCAATCCAGCCGACTTTGGATTTTGCCGGCGAGTACTCTCCGCATCGTTTCATCAATCTCTCCAATCTCTGCGAGGTTATTTCCGCTGGCGATATCGCATGACATAGCGGTACCGCTCGCAGCGAGCTTTTCAATTCCAAGACGCGAACCAGGCTTTCGGCGTAGTCCGCCCTACGACAAGTGGTGGACGCGATGACCTCGTCGTCACAGCAGCGCTCGCACAGCAAGTGCGCTCGGCGGCCGAGCCACCACACCAGTGGATGAAACCACCAGACAATTTGCGCGACAAACTGCAAGTAACCCCACAGAATGTCTCCTCGGCGTGTGTGCGCCATCTCGTGGGCCACCACGGGCCGCAGCAAGCGACCGGACCAGCCGTCCGCAATCTGGCTTGGCAAGATCAACTTGGGCCGCCAGAACCCAACGCATGCCGGCCCAAAGTTCTGATCTGATACCAGTACTTGCACCTTCCGCGAGGAACCGAGTTGTTGCTGGATTTCGCCCGTCAGCGCGACCAAGTTGGACGAGGCCGGACGACTTCGACGGATCAGTCGCAGCAACCGCAAGTACTGCCAACTGGCGCGGCCCAACACCAAGATGCCACCGCACACCCAGCCATAGAGCAGGACGAACATCCAGTCGCGTGAGACCAGACGGCCAGGGTATTGAATACCGGTCCACGCCAACGTGGGTTGATAACGCGTCGCCTGTGTCTGGTAGGTTTGCCACCAACCCGCGGAGCTGGCGAACGTAGTCTGCTTTAAACGCACGACCTGGTCCGCTTCCATGTGCTGCAGCTGCGGAGAAAATGCCACGCCGCTGTGACGTGTAAACAAACCTGCCGGACTGGTAATGACCGGTGGAACCAAACACTTTAGCAAGGCCAGCATGCAGACCAGGAAGGTAAAGTGCGGCCATCGGCGACTAGTGATTCCCATCAGGCAGGCAACGATAAAGATGGCGATGCTGAATTGCAGTACGTGGGGCACCACAATGGACTGCCAACTGCTACTGGCGATCATGTTTTTGCTCCCGCTGAAGTTCCTTGACCAACTTCATCAAATCTTTGACTTCTTCGGGCGTCACGTCACGTGAATCGACCAACTGCCGCACCATGGGCAGCAGTTGCCCATCGAACATTCGCTCCAGGAATTCGTCAATTGCGTCGCCGATAACCTGCTTCTTGCGCACCGCGCTGCGGTAGATCTTGTTGCGACCGATACGCTGCGACGCCAAGTAGCCTTTGGCCTCCAGCCGCCTGACATAGGTTTGCACCGTGGAGTAGTCCATGTCTCGATCGCGGGCAATCTCGGCGTGGATTTCACCCACTGAGCCCTTGTCCAACCTCCACAAGGCTTTGAGAACTTCCGTTTCTCCCTTGGATACCGTCGGGCGTTCGTCCATCGAGTTACTTACCTGGAAAGGGTTCAACTGAGTGCCTGCCCGGATACCGGGTTTTCGGAAACTGGCTTCTTCGCAGGTGGAGCCGAAGCCATGGCCCGTATGTCACTGGCCCGCTGCATCGCTAGGCCGATGCGAGCGCATATGGGTCACGGTTTCCGGGTAGGCACTGAGTACAAATTGCTTATGAAAAGTACGTGCATACTTAATTCAGGTACAGTTGTACTTATTCGTGGGCGAATTGCAAGAGAAATGTATCGATTTGCCCAAAATCGCGCGGTTGATGCCAGCGGAGTCGACTACTCCCGCCACCAACCTTCCGCCACCGGATCGAAGTCCGTTGGAAAGACGGTCTGCTCGTCGTAAACGGGCGGGGCCGCAAAGAAGCAGGCCTGCAGAGAATTCGAACCCAGTCCAGATAAGTCAGCTCCTTGGAATTTCGTGCCGTCCAAGTTGCAGTTTTGCATGGAGGCGGGGCCGCCAATCAGCCGCGCGCCGCGCAAGTCAGCGCCAGCTAACGAAGCACCTTGCAGCGTGGCAGTTTCGCCGGACAACACGGCATCTCTTAGATCCGCCTTGTCAAAGTTGGCCAGTTGGAACGCGGCGTGCGCTCCGCTCAATTCGCACCCTTGTAGCCGCGCTTCCACAAAGTTCGCTTTCTGAAAGGATCCGCCTCCGCCGGTCAGTCTGGCGTTCGTTAAATCACTGCCTTGCAAGTTGGCGTGTACAAACAGCGCCTGAGTAGATCGGATGACCGTCTGGGACAGGTCTTGCCGCTGCAAGTCGGCTTTGAAGAATGGGTTGCCTTGCCCTGCAATACCATCCTCTTTGAAGAAGGGGTTGCCTTGCCGGGCATCCAACATGTCCGCCATGTTCATCACGCGTAGCTGCCCCATGGCTGCTTCGGCTTCCGAGGTGGCTAGTCGAGTCAACAATTGAGCTTGTTTCGAGCGGGCGCGGTGCACGGCGGTGCAACTGCCCAACAACACGGCGATGCAGGAAGTCAGCAACAACAGCTTGCCCACACCAAATTGCCGCTTGCGTCGTCCGTCAGGTTGCGCATCCATGAGATTACCTGGTTTGAACAGTCGATTGCGCCTGATTGATCCAGCTGGAGGCTGAGTTAGGGTCGGAGCCCGCTATGGCACTACTGAGCTTCGGCCAGATCATACAACGCGGCCAATTCGAGCAGCAGCACTTCCAGCTGGTCGTAATATGCAGTCTGGTCGAGTTCGGCTTTGCGCGCCCGCCAAGCCGCGATGCGGGCTTCAATTTGTCGGCGCCGCCCGTCCAACTCCGGCGTGAAGCGAACGCTGTCGGGACCCTTCATCACAATCAACTTGGCAGCCACGGCACCATCAATGGGGACATTGTCGCGACCGTCTTTCACCGGGTTGGCACCACGATAAAAATCAGCCGAGGTGCCAACTTGATCTCCATTGTCATTCAGCAATGCGTGTTCGGTGGCCAGCCGCGCCTCCTGTTCGTAAAAGCGGGCGGTTTGAGAGCTGGCTGCCAGGAATGCTTCCAGCAGCGATACAGCATGGTCGTGGTCGAGGTCGACAGACAAATCATTGACGGATTGGGCCAAGTACGTGCCGAATCGGCTGTAGTTGATTTCACTACCGCTCTTGGTCGCGCTAACCACCAACGTTCGCGGGTCGGTCGATTGGCTTAGGAATGGCGCGGATGCCGAAGCGCAGTTGATGAGCACGTTTTGTGCGCTCGTCAGCTGATTATCTGGGCGCGCGCGAAGCCACGCATGCAGCTCTTTGGCCGATACATCTGGGCCCGGCAAATTAAACTTGGCGGTACCTCGCGCAAACGTACCATGACCCAGCAGGACGATCCATAATCGGTGTTCGGTTGGTACCTCAGCGATGGTAGCTTGCAGCTCGGACTTGGCAGTGCCCGACTGCGGCTCTTGGATGGTATAGCAGCGCCAATTCTGGCGTGATGCAACCGACTGCCATAGCTTGGCGGATTGCCCAAATGCGTCGGCGTACTCTGCATCGCCGGCAGCACCGACCACGACCACCAATGTGGCCGAAGGTGGTGCGGGCGGCTCCTCGGCCAAGCCACCCTTGGCACACAGCAGCATGATCACCGCGCCAACCGTGCTCGCGCCGACCCAGCTGTGGTTGAATTGTAACTTGGCGTGATGGCTTGACCTCATGGCAACCCTTTCCAGCGGCGTAGGCCCCATTCGACGCACAAACAGCCGACGGCCAGGAGAATCAACCAGGGACGATGCCATAATGGTTCCACCCGAGCTTCGGTAATGGGGACTTGCTGCGATGGAAGTCGGCTCACGAAGGACTCAAGTTCATCGATGGGTATCATCTGGCCCTGGGATTTGTCGGCCAATTGTTTTAGCAACTCGTGGTCAGGGCGAACCTGCGCGAATTCAGATTGGCTGGGCTGAGCCGCCCAGCCGGTCTCTAGAGGTTCGAAGGTTTCCCCATCCGGGCCCGTCGCTTCAACTCGGCACAAATAGCCTCCGTCGCGGGTGGACCAGTATTCGGCCACATACACGCCGGGACGGTCTGCGTCGGGAGTGGCCGATGCGGTCACGGTTTGCCCATCGGGTTCGGTCACCGTCAGTGAGATGGAAGCATTGTCCAACGGCTTGAAGCTGGTGTCACGCAACTGCAGCACGAGCCGATAGGGATCGAGCGGATTCTTGGGGGCCTGCACGTCGACTTCCAGTCGTTTCGGCACATCGGCGGTCAGCCAACGGGCGATCTGTCGCCAGCTCTGAGCCAAGTCATCGTTCTGAGCGTCTTCACGCCGCATGCCCCAGCGCCAAAAATCTCCGACCAGCAGCGACAATGAGCGTCCACGGCCGAAACGCTGCATGACGAGCCCGGGCAGCTGGCCGTCGCCGTCATTCAATTGCGCCAGCACTGTGGCTCCGGGTTTGACCTGGGACACCGAGTTCACGGTTAAGAAGTCCGGCATTTTCTTGACACGGCTCTGCTCCTCGGACTGGTTGGCACGCAAACGCAACCAAGGTTCCAGCGCCCCCTCCCGAGTCAGCCGGTATTGAGCGGCCTGGTCATCCCTTCGCCGCTCCGTACCGCGCAAGTAGACCGGCAAGACGTCGCCCAGTGGCGTATCGTGGTAGCCACCCTGGACAAAGCTCTCGTGGCCGCCCAGCATCATCAGTCCACCGCCCCGCTCCGCAACGAACTGCCGCATTAGCAGCATTTGCTGTTGCGTGAAGAACGCGGCCTCCACGTCGTCCAGGATGATGGCATGGTAGCTGAACAAGTCCTCTTCGCCGCTGGGAAATCCGGCTTTCAGTTCATCCTGTTCGACACCCAACCGCAGTAGCACGGGTTCGTCGTATTGTTCAGTGGTCTCCTCGTCGTCGCTGAAACCGGCCATCAATGGATTAGCGGTTTCCACGCCTCGGTCGCGGAAGCTGAACTTGGGCTCTTGTTTGGCGATCCTGACCAGGCCTTGCAGCTGGATCTCAATGTCTTCTTCCAGGGCGCGGCGCATGAACTTGAATTCCCAGTTTGGCCGGCCCGCCACGTAGAGAATGCGGTAAGGCCCACCACCACGGTCGACGGCCAGTAGCTTGGAGTTGTTGGCGGTGGTGATTTCCCGACGGCTGACCAGTTCCGACTGCTGGTCGTCTTCCTCAGGATCACGATCTTCGCTGGCCAACGCAGCCTGCATGCGCACCAACTGGAACCCAGGGGCCGAGGGGCGGAACTGGAACCGCACCCGCTGTTGAAACTCGGCCGTGTCACAGGTAATCCGCTGCTTTTCCAAAGTCTTGCCGGCCAGATCTAATAGACGAACGACGATGTCCTGGCCGGCCAAGCCGGTGGCCTGCAACGTCGCTTGAGCCCCAGCGGGAGCCAGTTCGAAAGCGGATAAATTGACGACGGTATCTTGGATGGACAAATCCTGAGGTTCCGCATCGGCGGGCAACACAATTGGATAAATTGGAAACGAGAAATCATCGCGCTGCAGCAACTGTTGAACATCATCCGTGGCCAAGCCATCGGTGAACAACATCAAACCAGCAACCGGCCGCTGAGCAAAACGATCTTGCAAAGTGCCAATGGCGTCGGCCAATGACGAGTGGTTACCTTGGAAATCCAGACTCCCCAGGTCTTCTACCGAGCGTAGACGGTCGTCGAACGCGTATGTCCTAACATCGAAATCCTGCGCCAACCTCGACTGCCATGCTGCCGAGCCGGCGAGCCACCGATTCAATTGCTCGTTCTGGGCTGTTCTACCGCCCGGCGGACGCATCTTCATGCTGCGACTATTGTCGGCCACGAGAGCCATGACGTTGGCTCCTGGCTTGGGCCGCAAAGTTCGCCGCATAGGTTCGAGCAAGCAGAATGCCAGCGCGGCCACGGCAGTGATCTTGAGCAGGAGAGCCAGCAGTCGCAGCCGCGATAGGGGACTGCGTTTGGCGTAACTCCAAATGGCCAGACCAGTGGCCGCCAGCGCCAAAACCAACGCGACGGTTAGCCACTCTCGGGCGCCCAGGAACAGGCTGTCGACGAACAGGCTGTCGTCGGGGACCAGTGACTCGTTCACTCGGCTCTGCTCCCGGCTCTGGCGCTACCCAGGTTTTCGTAGTATTGCCGAACGCTGCGGCTGAACTCCGCTGGAACCGGATCACGGTCGATGGGCACGATCTCAGTGCGTTTGGCCGCTCGCCGAATCAGTTCCTCGGATACTTTGCGTTGCAAATCGCGCAATGGCCGCGCTACCAAGTCCTCGACTTCCGACCATTTGGGGTCGGCGGCATGCCGTTTGAATTCCCCGCGGATCTGCCGCGCGGACTGGCGGATCTGCGTGGCCTCCCAACGCAATTCGGGATCCGTGACCAGTTCCTCCACGTCCCTCAAACGGTCCGACCATTGGCGGAACTCGTCACCAGTAATTGGGTTTCCACCGGCTACGTTGCCGCCGGATGGATTCCGATTGCCTGCGGTCGGCAGCGAGTTTTCCGACCGGTTCGCGCTGGATTGACGAAGCCCTGGTTGGGAAGCGCGTGATCCACTCTGGCTCTGGGATGGAGAGGGGGACGCACTGGCCTGCTGGCTCTCCGCAGGTTGATTGCTGGGACCGGGATTGTTACTGGTCTGAGCTCCCTCAGATTTTTGAGCTCTCTCTGCTTCCTGCGACCTGTCGGCTTGACGCTCAGCAGCCGCACTTGCGGGTTGTTCGTCGCTAGCGGGCTGATTGCCCTCGCCAGGACGAGGTTCTTGTGCTGTTGCGTCGCGCTCACCACGTTCCGACGGGCTCGCCGCCGACGCGGGATCGTCGGTGTTTGGCTGGGACGCTGAACTGCGGGGACGCTCTGCCTCGTTGTTGTTTGGCTCGCTGTTGTCGCCCTCGGCGCCCGGGGGGAGACCGGGATTGGATTCGGCATTTGGGCGATCCGGCATCGGCTGTCCAGTGGCGGACGCCACTTCCTGATCCAGCTGCCGAGAGAGGGTATCCAGCTGGTTCAAGGCCAAACGCAGCGAGTCCACTTCGCTACCCAACACGGCTTCTGCAGCTCGATCGATGTCCTCGCGTAGGCCGTCTAGGTCCTCCAGCGACTGACCTGCCAGCTGCCGTGCTTGCTCACCCAGGTTTCTTCTGAGCAACTGCTCAGTCACCTCCAGCCGCTCTTCAGCTTTGAGCTGTTGGGTCTTGCGATAGCTGTCGTACAGTTTTTGGGCCAGCAGTGGCTCTGCGTCCTCGGAATCGACCACAGTTTGCTGCATGTCTTCCAGCAACCGTTCCAACTGCTGTTGTTGTTCACTCAGCCGTTGCTCGGCGGAGGGACCTTCGTCCGTTGGCCGCAAGCTAGCGGGTTCTTCCGGATTCGATCTTCCATCCAATTGGTCGATGATGTCTTCTTGCCGCTGCGCTAATTCGGCCGCTTGCTGTCGCATGTTTTGCATGGTGTCGGCGAATTGATTGGCCGCTTGTTGTCGCACTTCATCTTGCAGCTGTTTGAGTTCTTGTTCAGCGCGTGTGCCCGCCGACAGAGCCTGACTGGGTTGGGATTGCCGCAGAGCCTCGCTGGACTTTTGCAAGCTCTCCCGCGTCTGAGCCAACTGCTCGGCCGCTTGTTGCATGCTTTCGTTGCTCTGACTCTCCATCCGCTCCTGCAGTTCGTCACTGTCTTGCAACAACTGTTGCTGCTGTTCACGGAGACGTTCCAGTTGAGCTTGCAGCTGTTGCTGTTCTTCGGGTGATTCGGCGGTTTGCAGGGCGGCTTCCAGTTCGCGCAATTGTTCGTTCAAGTCCTCCTGGCGAGCTGCCAACTCGCGCAGCCGACTGATGACTTGTCGCAGCTCCGACTGCGCTTGGTTCTGCTGCTCTTGAGCCACCCTCTCTTGCTCGTACCGATTCTCTTGATTGTCCAGTTCTAGTTGATCCAGTTGTTGCTGGCGAGCTCGTGAGCGCCGGGACTGGCTGGAACTGGACGAACGCTGGGATCGACTGACTTCATGTTCACGGCTCTGGAGCCGCAGCAACTGCTGGAAAGCGGATTGCTCGTGGATCAGCGCCTGCGAAAGGCCTTCCTTGGACAACGACTGGGCCACTGCTGTCAGTTGTTCGGCAGCGCGTTGCATACTGTCTTCAATGGCGGCTACGATTTGCTCGGCATCTGGCACGGCAGCCTCAGCAGCCTTTTCCTCAAGCAGTCCCAAAGCCTGATTCTGAGATTCGGCCAATAACAATATGTCGGGCGCCGACTTACCCGGTAGCCGGCCATCGCGGGCACCTTGGCGGAGGACATTCCACGTGCCCGCCATGATTTGCTTCTGCAGCTCTAACAGTTTTTCCGTTTGCTCACTTTCTGGCTGCTGGGAGGATTGTTGATCAGATTGAGGCTGCGACTGACCTTCTCGAAAGATCTCCTCAAACGGGCGGACTTCGACAAAGAACATGTCGCTCCACGTGCGGCGCGGATTGCCGTCCGAATCGAGATCCTCTGCCCAAACGTAATAGGACAGTAAATGGTTGGGTTCGGCCTGCAGAGCTTCAAAGTCGATCAGCTCGCTTAATTGAAAATCACGTTTGGTTTGCGAGAGTTGGGATTCGACTTCTACCACGGGTTCTCCGCCAAATTGATAGGCGATTCCGGCGGAACGTACTGCAAAATCATCTTTGATGTTGGCGGTGACATCGAATTCCTCCAACGGTGATACCAACGCGTCTCCGCCAGCGGTCAAGCGGATAACGGTTTCTCGATTCGGTAGCGCCTTGGCGCGTAGCTTGATAGTGGTCTGATTCGTGCGCCCGCTGGCATCGACCAACTCCAATTCCCAATTCACCGTTTCATCGATAGAGCAGGTGGCCTCCACGATCTGTGGTTGGCCTTCTTGTGGCGTTAGCTCCAGCGACTTATCCGGCACGTCTGCCAATAATCTGGCGGACGTCACTGGTTTGTTCAGATGCAATTGCCAGCGTAGCCGTGTCCCCACGGCCACCGTGACACGCCGCGTGTCCACGACCGTTTTGGGATCCAAGTCCGTGTAGCCGGGATAAGTCAGCAGCGCGTCGGCTCGCACCAGCTGCGGGTAGTCAAACACGTCCACACGATAGTTCTGCGTCTGCTGCCCATCGTATTCGATGGAGTAGAGGCTAGGGTCCTGCAGATCGTACAGGTACGCCGCGAATACCGGGTCCTTCAGCGACTGACGCATGGCGATGCGTGCTAGCGGCGCGCCGGCGGCAGTTGTCGATTCCGCACGGCCGTTGACCGCAGCAGTACGCACCAACCATACTTCGTCGGGCAGTTTGCCATCGAAGCGTGCGGTCACAATTAAACTGGACCCGCGCTCGACCTCGGTGTCGCCAGGCTGAACCTTGGGTACTGTGCTACGTTCCGATTTTGATGATGCAAGTGCGGCCACCAGCTGGCGACTGGGCGGCGTTTGCCAGAGCATGATGCCCACACCAATCAACAACAACAGCGTGGGCAGGTTAGACAACCAGGCGAACGACATACGCCAAGGAGAAACAACCGAGCTCCAACGATAGATGACGTCGTGACGAACGGCCCCGGAAATGACGTCTCTTTGCAGGTAGCCGAACTGTCCACGTTCATCAGCGCGGAGACTGACTGCCGTGAGCAGGCTCTCGTTCAGCGACGGAAAGTAGGCTTCAACGTGCTGAGCCACTTGCTGAGGTTCACGCCACCGGCGACGATTCCAAATCCAGGCCAGTGCGCCGCAGGCGACGGTGATTCCCACCCACATCTGCGGCCAAGTCGGGTTGCCTGAGACCTCCGCCCTGAACCAAACCAGTGCCAGACCGATGATGGCGGCTAGCAGCCAGATGCTGGACAGTGTCCAACCCAGACGCACCGAGCGTAAGCGCCGAGCGACTGCTTGTAGTCTTAGTTGGATACGAGTGTCCATGCGATCCTCCAATGTTCTCTGGGCACGACCTAGGATGTTGAGCTCGTCACGGGCTGCGGAGCGCGCGTCCGCGATAGCCACCCGGCAATTCCAGTTTCAATCGCCAGGATGATCAGGCCGGCGGCCAAGAGCCATTGCCAGATCCGTTGCTTCTGCTCCAGCTCCTGGATTTGCATTTGCCGAGCCTGTCGGCGCCGATCTTCGTCCGATGACACACGTTGCTGGGATATTCCATACTGTTCAAACACGTCGGTATCCAACAGAACCAGGCGGCTTTCACTGACAGGTACTTGAATGGCCAGCTTCTGACTTCCTGCAGGCGAACTCACGACATACCAACCGGGTTCGAAGAACCGCAAACTGCCATTTTCGATGGCTAGTCGGGGCGGCTGAACTTCGAGCGACTGCGAATCCATCACTTGAGCGATGTCCGTGTCCCAAGCGATGTTCTCACCGACCGCGAAACTGATCTGAGTTTTTCGCGCCGCCCCAGCCGGGTCCAACAATCCCAATAGTATAGGCACAAACTTGCTGGACAGCCCCAAACTGCTGCCGGAGGGTTGCCAGCCGCAAGTCATGATCCAGATGTGGCCTGCTCCCGGTGATTGTTGCAGTAGCCATGGCGATTGATCGTCGAAGCTGGCTACCGTTTTCAAGGAGGTTTCGGGTTCCAACTTCACCAGCCGGTGAGACCAGAATCGAATCTTGCTAAAGTCGTTAAAGCGGGGGGCGGCGAACGGCGCAAACACCGGATGGCGATAATCGACCGAGCCCACCAAGGCAAAGTCGTCGCCGGGGGCTTCCGCGATGCCAACCGCAGGTTCATCCAGTAGTTGCCCCAAGAACTCGCCCAGTGGCCCTGGAGCGTCGCTCGGACGCGCCAGACTGATCAATATCGAACCACCGGACTTTGCAAATTCACGCAGCCGCGCCGGCGGCAGGCTGATGGCCTCATCGGCTTCCAACCAGATCGTCGTCAAGTCGGTCGAGTTGTCGAGGGCGGTTAACAGATTGCCGGCCGATACCACTTCGATCTGGCGGCGTACCAAGTTCGTGTCCAGCGGCGCTCGGCTGACAAAGTACGAAAGGCTCTCCTCGGCCGGCAGACCTTCCGGCCCGACGAAGGCAATCCGCTGCGTTCTCGGTTCTGTCTTACAAACGAAAACATCGTTGTCGCCACTCCAGGCGTCTCCTGTCAGCCGTACTCGGTCGGCGCCGGTTGGCTGCTCGGCGACAGGGACAACGCGTACTTGGCCAGCGGGCACTTGGACGCGAGTCTTGTTCGGTTGCACTGGACCGGACGCGTTGCACCACTCGAGTTGAAACGATTGCGTGCCGGAATTGGCGTTGTTTTCGATGCGAATACGCGGTCTTTCGTCACCATTGTCTGGATCGGCGGCCAGCAAACTTGGCCGCGCATTTCCTTCCGTGGCCGGCAGGATGCGGCGCACATCCAGCTGTATTGAGGCGGGCCAAGGAAAACCTTGTAAGGATTCCAGTCCGCATTCGGTGTGCAAGTCACTGATTAGGACGATCTCGCTACCCGAGCCAGGATCCACCACGCCGGCGATTTCCGCACTGGTCAATGCATCGGCAACAGCCCGCAGGCCCAAGGCCAGCTGCGTGGCCTGCCAGCTGGGCTGCAATTGACGGGCGGCCACCCGGACGGCCGACTGTGTAGTCGCGGCATCCGCCTCGGTTGAGCTGCTGAGCGGTACGATGGCCGACAGTTGGTCGTCGATCGTGTACAACGCTACACGATCATCCGCAGACAGATCGTCCAAAACCTCGGAGAGTTGCACTTGGGCGGCACTCCAGACATCGGTGCGTTGCATGCTGGCGCTGGTGTCTAGCAGCAGCACGATGTTTCGACCACTGAGGTTGGCGTTCAGCAATTTGGCTTGCCGCAGATAAGGGCGGGCAAAGGCCAACGCGATCAAAGCAATAGCCAGAATTCTGAGCAGCAGCAGCCAGACGTTGTCCAGCCGGCTGCGCCGCGTCAAGCGTGGTGGGGATGGGCTCAGGAACATCAACGAACTGAATTCACGTTGTCCCCGAGGCTGCCGGCGTATCAAGTGAAATACGATCGGACCAACGACGGCCAAAGCCGCCAGTGCGTACAGTGGAGCGAGCAGACCCATGGCTACCTCCCCGCGCCAACTGGACGGCCGGATGGTCGCAATCTGGCGGGAATTCCCATCGAGCTGGTGTTGCCGATTAACTCCAGGAGCGCGACGTCCAGCGGTTGGTCAGTGGTCAGCGTTACCAGGCGAGCGCCGCGGCGGTGACAAATATCAATCAGTTGCTGTTGATGAGAATCAAATCGTTGCCGGTAGTCCGCCGCCGCGGCTTCCGGATCGACGTACATTTGTTTTCCCGTCTCCATATCATTCAGCATGCTGCTTTGATCCAATCGCAATTCGCACTCGGCGGGATCCAGCACGCGTAAGATAATGGTCTCGTGACCGCGACCGCGCAAGTATCCAAGTGGCTGATAGAGACTCTCCGGATCCGTCAATAAATCGGAAATCAACACCACCAATCCTCGCCGTCGCGACAAGCCTGCCAAATGGCACAGTGCCTGACTGAGGTCCGATTCAACGCCGCGGCTGTCGCGCTGCAGCAGCTGCATAATGTGCTGAAGATGTCCGGCGCGCTGACGGGGAGGCAAGAAATCGGGCGGACCATGGCCACATGTCATCAGTCCCACCGCGTCGCGCTGGCCATTCAAGTAGTAGGCCATCGTGGCCGCGAGCGTGCGGCCATACTCGGCCTTGGAATAGCCCACATCGGCGAACGCCATGGAGCGGCTCTGGTCGATCGCCAAGTAGCAACGTCGATTGGTTTCGTCTTCGTACTGTTTAACGTAGCAGCGATCTGATCGGGCGAGGAGCTTCCAGTCGAGATTTCTCGGATCATCGCCCAACACATAGGGTCGGTACTGGGCAAATTCAACTGAGAAGCCTTGCAACGGGCTGCGATGCAGCCCGCTGGCAAATCCTTCAACCACAGTCTTCGCACGCAACGTGAGATTTTTGATCTGCATCAGTGCGGCGGGGTCGATAAACCATCGCGAGCGCTGATCGGCTTGTGCATCTGAGGCTGTGGCCATCAATGAACCTTCTGGTCTTGGGCGGGACGGACCTCTCAAAATCTGAGCAGGCTCGTGATTCCCTGGTAAGCGACTAGGGCAAGTGCGGCTCGTCGCCTCGATCAATGTTGCTGGTGGTGGCGGAATCGTCCCGATCAGTAGGAGGTATCACGGTCTTCGGTGGACTGTGGTCCGCCGGTTGAGGAAGCTGGCAGCGAGCTCATGGAGCGATCTGTTGCAACAGTTCGTCGATGCAGTTTTCCACCGTGACTCCCTCGGCTTCCGCTTTATAGTTGAGCAGCACACGGTGTCGCAGCGTGGGAGCCGCCAAAGCTCGGATGTCGTCGGTTGTGGCATGGCTGCGTCCTTCTAGCAGCGCGCGGGCTTTGGCGCCTAACACCAATGTTTGCGCTGCCCGCAATCCGGCTCCCCAACTGACCCAATCATTGACGAAGGCTGTTGCCTCGGGGCGTTCCGGCCGCGTGGCTTCGACCAACCGCACTGCGTAGTCGGCGGTCTCGCGAGCAATGGGTACGCGACGGACGACTTCCTGAAACCGCAGCACGTCTTCACCGGAGAATAGCTGTTCAATGGGAGCCGATCGGGTAGCGGTCGTTTGCAGCACCACATCCAACTCCTGTTCGTGCGGCAGGTAGTCGATGAGTACGTTGAACATGAAGCGGTCCAATTGAGCTTCGGGCAGAGGATACGTGCCTTCCATCTCGATCGGATTTTGTGTTGCCAAAACAAAAAACGGCTCCTGGAGAACATAGCGTTGGCCGGCCACCGTGACCTGATGCTCTTGCATGGCTTCCAAGAGTGCCGCCTGAGTCTTCGGTGGCGTGCGGTTGATTTCGTCGGCCAGGATCACATTGGCAAAGATCGGACCTTGCACGAATTGCATTTCGCGGCGACCGTCGTCGCGTTGCTCCAATATCTCCGTCCCGGTGATGTCTGAAGGCATGAGGTCCGGAGTGAACTGAATCCGCTGAAAGTTCAGGTCAAAGATCTGCGCCACACTGCGGACCAGCAACGTCTTGGCTAGGCCCGGAGCGCCGGTGATCAAGCAATGACCTCCGCCCAGCAAACTGATCAGCAGCTGTTGAACGACGTCTTTTTGTCCGACGATCGTTTTGGACAACTCTTCATCGATGCGTTGACGGCTGTCACGCAATTGCTCTACGACTTGTTGCTCTTGTTCGTCGGATAACGTATCTGTGCTCACCGCGGGCTCTCTTGGTTCTATGGATGTCGGTCAGTTCGCTGTTGGTATACCGATGGCTCGGGCCGCTAGTGTGTCATGGCATAGGTCACGATATTGATTCCCAATGGATAAGATTTCTTGACAGCGAATTGTTCAAAGTACTGCCGGTCTTCACCTTCCCGTTCCCAACCGTCGCCCAAATCCGTATTGTGGCAGATCAGTACCATGATCCGGCCCGCACTGTCGGAGACCGACAAATAATGGGGAGTCTCAACGTCGCCGTCGTGACCCCATTCCCAGGTTACACCGGAGCGCTGCCAGTGGTGCATTGAAGGAATCTGCGGCTTCTCGTCCAACTGATAGACACAGTGGAAAATCTCATGCTCCAATGGCACATCCTCGACTTTGAACTCTGGAAACGCTCGGCTCATGAAATACAAGCAGTTGTCCAGCGCACTGTCGCCCCAAAAATCATCGATCATGATGAAGCCGCCGTTGAGGCAGTACCTGCGCATGGCGTCAATTTCGCGCTGATCCAAGACCATGCCGCCGACTTCGATCATGTACAGAAACGGATAGTCGAAGATCTTGGGGTCGGTTAGCTCCAGCTGGATCGGGTAGGGATGGACTTTCAGGGAAGTTAACTGCTGCAAGCGCAACGAGAAATTCAGGTCGCTGTCCGGGTAGTCCGTATCCCACCCGGGACTGCGGCCCCAACCACTCGAGCGATAGATCACTCGCGCAAACCGAAATGTGTCCTGCTCAAATGCTCGATCGTGTTCCCACACGGGCACTCCCGCGCGATAGTTTGGGTCGCGACGTCGGCCCCAGCCTCGCTGTACGGCCCACACGGCGGAGCTGGTCAGGCCGATGAGCAGCCCCAGGATCAAGATCGTTTTCCACGATCGAGTAAGCATGCGTCAATCCAAGTGACAGGGTACAGTGTGACAGGGTACGGTCGTTAGGGGCGCGGAATCCGCGGTGGGCGTCCACGGTCCGGAGGATTAACAGGAATCGAAACTGTTGGATTTCGCCGTTGATACAAATCTACGAGCAAGCGCTGGGCTTCTCGATAGCGAGGCGAGTATTCCAAGGCCCTGAGGACCTCCAGCCGTGCTTGCTCCAGTTTATTCGATGCGGCCAGTGACTCCGCTAGCGAAAAGTGCAACCCGGCTGGATCCATGGGCTCCAATTCTTGCAGGGCGCGAAGCGATCCGGCGGCGTCCGCCAATCGATCTTGCTGACGCAGAGCCAACGCCAAGCCCTCGTGCCCGTCGGGCAATAACGGCTGGACGGCCAGCAGCCTGCGAGCGGCTTGTGCCAGCCCCGGCCAATCTTGTGCTTTCCGGCAATTGGCCAGCAATCGCCGCAGGGCGGGTAGGTGATCCGACGAAGCTTGCACGATCTGTTCCAAATACTGGCGTTCGGCGGATAAGTCCTCTTGGCCCCTGGCGATGCCAGCCAGCATGTCCAAGGCACCGCCGGGAGCTGCGTCTCGGGGATACAGCTCCAGCAGTCGCTGCGCGGCCTTCTCGGCAGCTGGCCAATCGCGGCGTTCGATTCGCAGCCGCGCTAGTCGCTGCCAACCCGGGTAACTCGCCGGATGGTCGTCTAGCCACTGTTCCAACTCTTCTGGGCTGGCCCGCTGAGGTATGACGTCCGCGTCAAATTCCGTTTCTGGCAAGAACTCGCTAGCCAACTCGCGGATAAACTTCTGGAAGTCTTCGTCCAACGCTGCCTGGTCACCGTAACGCTCGGCGAACGCCTCTTCCATCGTTCTGCCCAAGCCCAAGTCGTCCAACAGCCTGAGCAGTCGCGGCCTACCGTGTCGCTCCACCAGGTAACGCACGGCCAACATGGATTCAAAGTACGCGAATTGTAGATGCAAAGCGCTCTTGGGTTTCAAAAAGGCGCCGCTCAGCTGTGACAGCGGTACGAAATCTTCGCCCAGAAGCATGTCTTTGTAAGTCGGGTTGAGAGATTGTCCCCAGCTGGGATCTCTCTGTAGTTCCTCGTAGACGGAAATGCCTTCGCTCAGCCAGCGAGGCATTCGATTGTTCGTCTTCTGCAGCGTAACGACGTGGCAGTACTCGTGCCAAAGTACACTCTCCCAGTTCGACGGCTGATCGCCCTGGGATGCCGGGCTATTGGCGGTGATCAGGCTGCCAAAGCAGACGCCTAAGAACCCCGCGCCGCCGGGTAGACCGAATGTACGGATCGCAAAATCACTTTGCTGCGGAAAGATCTCGACCGTCACAGGACGTTCCAGCTCATGTTCGTACTTGTCCGTCAGCTGGCGGTGGGCTGCTTGCAGCAGCCCCAGCACCTGAGGCCCGTAGATCGCGGCTTCGCGTGTGTCCATGCGTACGATCAGCCCGGGTGCTTCCAGCGTCGTAAAGTTCCGCAAGCGAGCTTGCAGCGTCTTCAAGTTGTAGGCCACGACGTTGTACTTGTCGGTCTGAGAGACTTCGTCGACTACAGACCAACCCTCTTCGTCTTGACCGACTCGGAGAAGGTCTTGTGCCAACTGGAACTTGGCCGGCAAGAAATTCGAATTCAGTTTCAAGGCGCGCCGTTGGTACAATACGCCTTCGCTAAATCGGTAGTGCTTGGACAGTGTCGTACCGATCACATAATCCACTTCGGCGTTTGTTTTCCAGGTGGATAACGCGCGAGCGCGGTACTCGCCCTCTTCCCGATAGTTGCCCTGCAAGTGCGCGATGGCGGCGCGGAGCGCCCATCCGGTCGAATGGTCCGGATTGATTTCGAATACCTCCTCGACCACCGCCAGGGCGGCTGCGTACTCCTCGGCGTCAATCAAATTGCGGGCGTGCAGCAGCAAGCTGTCCGCATGCACTGGGTTCAGGTCCAATGCAGCGTTCAAATACGCGTTAGCTTTTTTTCGGTCGGAGGCACTCCATGCCCGCGACAGCAAATAATGCACGTGCGGGTCCTCGGGCCGAAGTTCCAGAGCTTTGTCCAACGACTTAACAGCCTCTTGGTAGTCGGCCTTGTCGAGCGCCAACTCTGCAATGGCTACGTGAGCCGCCACATACTTGCCATCGCTACGTAGCACTCGGTCGTAGTAGGTTTCCAGCACCTCCCGAGCGTCCACGCCTCGCTCCAATAGATACCGGCCAATGGCCAGCAGATTCTCGCGATCGGAATACTGCCATGGGGCTCTGTCGACCAACTGCGGTATTTCGTCCAGCAGGCGCCTGGCTGTTTCGGAATCACCACTAAAACGGTAAGCGCGGGCTGCCAGCATTCGCAGTGGAATGCTCTTGCCGAACTTGACGACCACCTCTTCATAAACAGCACACGCATCTTCATGACGTCCTTGGGCCATGAGAGCTTGCATCAATTGTCGCGACCAGAAGTCGTTCCAGATACCGCGCTCGACCTCGGCACGCGTCAGCTCGACGCAGCGATCGTAGTCACCGGAATAGTATGCGTTGCGGGCTTCGTCAAAGTCGGCTGCCGTGGCGGTGGGCACAGCGAACAAGATCAGGCCGATAAGGCCGACCAGATGCACGCACCGACCGCGGCCTCTGGAGCAGGTTGGCAAGCGTTGCCCGAGAGCCAGCTTGTGACGCGGAATTGTCGCACTGCGGTGGATCGCAACCAGGCTTGTCATCAATGAACCAAATGAAGCGGGAATGGTGATGGCTCTTGCCCTGCGATCCGCATCAGGGCGTTTCCGTCGCCCGAACATCAGCTAGCACGAACAGGTAAGATGGTCCGAAGTTGGGAAAACCTCGCCGGAGCCATCATCCAAGCCCGGAGCCACCATCCAAGATAGCCAAGCGACTGCCACAATGCACCTACCCAGCCGTTGCCGCGGCTTACTGGATCGTCATGTAGTCCGACACGCGCGGCCTTGCGCCATCGGTGGATTTGATCCCTCCAACAGGCCCGCTAACAGGTAGCAAGCCGCATCACTCTCGCCCATCTGGCCTGAAGTCACGGGCGTTTGGCTGACGTCAAAAGGGTTGAATTGAATATGAGCGAAGCGGAATTCGAGCCCTTACAGGGCTATGACGGAGAATTGACGCCCGAGGTGATGCACCGCCGAAGCATGGACTTTTATCAACAAGTTCGCTGGCGGCGCTCAGTACGTGAGTTCTCCGACAAACCCGTCCCGCGGTCGGTGATCGAACAATGCTTGCTAGCTGCGGGCACGGCGCCCAGTGGAGCTAACCAGCAGCCGTGGCACTTT
>JANQOL010000249.1 GCA_028289675.1 Pirellulaceae bacterium | reverse complement strand
AGAGACCCAGTAAGCCGCTTTCGCCACTGGTGTTCCTGATGATATCAACGCATTTCACCGCTCCACCATCAGTTCCGCTTACCTCTGTCTCCCTCTAGCCATGTGGTTTGGGGCGCAGTTCCTCGGTTGAGCCGAGGGATTTCACACCCCACCTACATAGCCGCCTACGCACCCTTTAAGCCCAATGATTCCGAATAACGTTCGTCCGGTTCGTGTTACCGCGGCTGCTGGCACGAACTTAGCCCGGACTTCCTCTGAAGATAGGTCAAGATACGCTCTTCACGTACCCTTCCTCCCAACTGACAGCGGTTTACAACCCGAGGGCCTTCATCCCGCACGCGGCATCGCTCGGTCAGGCTTTCGCCCATTGCCGAAGATTCTCGACTGCAGCCACCCGTAGGTGTCTGGGCAGTGTTTCAGTCCCAGTGAGACGGGCCACGCTCTCACGCCCGCTATGCATCAAAGCCTTGGTAGGCCTTTACCCCACCAACAAGCTAGTACAAAGCAGTCTCCTCCTCAGGCGGAATCACACCTTTGATCCTGAGATATTATCCGGTATTACCCACAGTTTCCCGTGGCTATCCCAGACCTGAGGGCAGATAACTACTCGTTACTCTCCCATGCGCCGCTGTCCATTTAAGAAATCAACCGAAGCGTCAAACTTAAACTTCTCGCTCGACTTGCATGCCTAATCCATGCCGCCAACGTTCATTCTGAGCCAGGATCAAACCCTTCAATTTGGTATATGCATTACCGGTCACGGACAAGCCGCAAGCGGTCAATGAGCCAATTTCAAAGTTTGATTGTCAGGCACACCAACGTGTGACTGACAGTACAGTCTTGTGTTGACAAAACTCACGATTCGCTACGAAGAACGAATCACGAATTGATAGAAGTCACTAACCGAATTGTCAAAGAGCAAGTTACTCTATCGCGTCACACTGGGTGACGCGAAGCACCCCATTATACTGCAAGGCTTCTTGCCGACTAGGGGTCGTGGCGAAAAACGCCAACAATTGTTTCTCGATCACTCACACTGCCAAGCGAACTTGTTTGCCTGCCCTTTGGGCAAGCCAGCATGCTCAATCGAGATCCGAAATTCTAACAGTTCGACCACTGCTGTCAACGGCTTTAGCCTGAAAAACAAGTGGCATCCTAATCCGGACAACCCCGAAAGCTTCCCTGCATCGCAAGCCGATTTCGGCTCAGCTGACGATCGATTAGACTAGGCAAGTAAAGAATGGGTTCGCGCGAACACTGGCGAATCCGACAGCCAAACTATTGGAGCAATTGGACTGATGCCTTGTCGTGGAGTCCGCGGAGCCACCACCGTCGAGAAAAACGAGCGTGAGGAAGTCCTCACCGCGACGCGGCAATTGCTGGCATTGCTGATTCGCCGCAACGGCATTGAACCGACCGACGTGGCGAGTGCTTTTTTTACCACCACCCCCGATATTGACGCGGAGTTCCCAGCGCTCGCGGCGCGCCAACTCGGTTGGCTCGACGTGCCGTTGTTGTGTGGACACGAAATGGCGGTACCGGGCAGCTTGCCCATGTGCATCCGGATCCTGATTCAATGGAACACCGACAAGCCCCAGGCCGACATCCAGCACGTGTACGCGCGCGAAGCGATCAAGCTGCGGCCTGATCTTTCGAAGTTGCCGCCCGTTGATATGGACGAGCTTGAAAAGTGGATTAGCCAGCAGATGAAGCCTTGAACTGCAACAACCAACGTTCAATGAAGCCATGGGCCGTTCAATGAAGCCATGAGCGATGATTGACTACTCGACGCATCACGAACCGGTCAGCGATCTCTTCCCACGAGTCGACGCGACGTCAGCTGACGAATATCGCCTCAGTGACGCGCAGCTCGCCGATTTCGAGCGATACGGATTTATTGGCAACGTGCCGCTGTTGAATGCGGAACAGATCGAAGCTCTCCGCGACGAGCTTGCCGAATTCTTCGAGCCCGGTCACCAGGGGAACGAGCTGTGGTACGAGTTTCACAGCAACGAATCCACCGATCCCGACACCGTGTTGTTTCACGCGCTGGGTGCTTGGCGACTGCGGCCCGCCATGCACGATGTGCTTTGGAATCCGGCGATGCTTGTGCCGGCGAGTCAATTGCTGGAAGGTGCCGTTAGATTCTGGCATGACCAACTGTTTTGCAAGCCAGCAGGCGATGGCGGAGTCGTGGCCTGGCACCAGGACTACTCGTATTGGACGCGGACTAAGCCAATGGCACATCTGACCTGTTGGATTGGTTTGGACGATTCGACGACCGAGAACGGCTGTGTGCACTACGTACCGGGCTCTCACCGGTGGCCGCTATTGCCGACGACCGACCTGGCTGGCGGGATGGAAGCCATTCGAGACGTGCTGAGCGAACAGCAACAGGAGCAATTCCAGCCGATCGCCTGTGAAATGAAGGCGGGGGAAGCCAGCTTTCATCACCCGCTGATGCTGCACGGCAGCTACGAGAACCGAAGTCCAAGCCCCCGACGTGCCGTGGTGATCAATCTATTTCGCGACGGCGTGGTCAGCGATCAGGACGAGGCGATGCTGGCGGGAACCAAGGCAATCCCACGCGGCGAAAAGATGGATGGACAATTTCATCCGCTGCTTTGGGAAGGTGCTGGTCGTTAGTCGTTGGCAGCATACTAACGACCAACAGCTAATGTCTAACACCTCAAGTACCCGAGAGAGGATTTGAACCTCCACCCACTTGCGTGGACATGGACCTGAACCATGCGCGTCTGCCAATTCCGCCACTCGGGCTCAAGAGCAGTTAGCAACTTGCTCTTAGCTGTTAGCTTGGCAAACCGAAGCGCTTCGTGCAAGTGGTCAGAAGCCAGTCGGGCGAGATAGCGGAGCGAAGCTTCGCACTGCCTACTGACAGATGGCCACTGACTTCTGTCTACTAATACCTCGTCATCCCGGGCTCGATCTCCTGGGCCCAGACGTCGATGCCGCCGGCCATGGATTGAGCGCTGGTGTAGCCCTGTTGGCGCAGCCAGTTGGCAACTCGCAGACTGCGACCCCCGTGGTGGCAATGGACGACGATTGCGCCGTCTTTATGGTTGGCTAGCTCGTCGTGTCGTGCTTCCAGTTCGCTCATCGGCAGGAGCTGGGCTCCGTCGATGGCCACCAGATCGTACTCCTCCTGCTCGCGGCAATCGAGCAGCAGAAATTCCTCTCCAGCGTCGAGCTTCTGTTTCACGTCTAGGCAGCTGATTTCGATTTCGGGTGTTGCCATTGAGATTCTCTGTGGCTTGCAGCGCTGTGCGGATCCGACTCCCTCACAGTCGCGGCTGGGTTGTTGTTAGGCGGCGTGCGCGATCGAGTGCCGAAGCACCTGCAAATAGGCCATAAAAAATAGCTGGCACCGCTTCCGCGGTGCCAGCTACGTTAAATCTAATGAATCAAATCTGAATTACAGATTCTGGGTGTCGACAACCTCACCACCGGCGCGGGTGACGATCCACAGGTAAGTCACAGGAGCAATGTCCTCTTGGATACCTGAGCCGTGTCCGTCAGCCCAACCGTGCAACACGGTGCCGGGATGAGCGGAACTCGGACCCCAAATACGCTCGGCTTGCGTACCACCGCCCATACCGTGGGCGTAAGCACGCTGGTAGTACATCCAATCTTCCTTGGTGGTAGCTCTACGAACTTCCTCACCCACGTTTAGATTCGACATACCTTCCAGCGGCGCATCTGGTGTGCCATACATCAACACTGCGGGTTGCCCTGCGGTCAGAGGAGCTGGCTTGCCAACCGGTTGATAGTTGGGGCCATCCTCGATCTTCGAAGCCACGACGTAGGAACACAGGCCGCTGATCCACGAAGCGTACTGTTCTTCCCGCGATTCCGCGAACACTACCGTATTGGAAGTGCCATCTCGGAAGCCCGCATTGCCGAAGGTCCCGAAAATACCAGCGACTCTTGATGCCAACGCACCGGTACCGCTGCCGACGCCGCCAGCGCCTGTGAAGACCAAGGCTCCATTGCCCGCTAACTTCTTCGGGTTACGACCGCTCCAACTGTTAAACACCGAGTTGGTTGGGGCAGCATTTCCATCCGTAGCGTTGCCGACACCGTCTGTGTTGTAGTGGGTCGCAGGAATTGCTACGTAGGTGCCAACCGCGACATTCGCGATGCCATAAATCTGGTTGGAGTTCTTGCAAGTTTCGCTACCTGGATAGCTGGGGCAGACAACCGACTCGATAATCTGTTGGCAGGCACCCGGCAGAGTCGACGCGCCAGCTGGCGCGGCAGTGTCGAGGATTGCCACTGCATTGGTACCATCAGCACGGAACGGTCCGACTTTGAGGTTTTGGACACCCGTTGGGAAGTCGGTAATGGTAGTTCCATTGGTGACCGAGGTGGAGCTCTTTACGCGGTCGTAGATGTTGCCTTGCTCCATTTGTGGCAGCACCTGGAAAATCCAACTGTAGCCGTCACCGTTGATCCAGTCGTTGGAGCTAGGGGCGGTCGCATCGGATTGCTGACCGGCCGTTGCCAGCGGATCGTACGGCGCCGTGGAGGCCGCAGGATACTTCTTGCGTGACTCTTCAAACGTGAGAATGGCCAAACCCAGCTGCTTGATGTTGTTCAAGCATGAGTTACGACGAGCAGCTTCGCGAGCTGCCTGCACAGCGGGCAGCAACAACGCTACCAGCACGCCGATAATGGCAATCACCACCAGCAATTCGACAAGGGTGAAGCCCTGCCTTTTCGTGATCTTCGCATCCATTTTGATGCCTCCTTCAGGAAAGAAAAAAATGAAACAACAATAAATGACTTTCCGCCAATCAGCGGTTGTCCCAGGTTGTTAGAGGAGTCAGCCACCTGCGGGCACGGCCAAATTGATTGCCAATTTCGTCGACCGCGATCACGCAAGTTTGGGCTGCGTAAGCAACGCACTTATCGCAGCCTCCCCTCAGGGAAACGCCACGCCTTGGCCAAAAGGCCTCAGCGCTCTTAAAATCTCTCCAACATTCGACCGCTTTGCCGTTCGTGAGCGGGAACGACTTTCGGCAGAGGCAACAGCTGGGCGGTCCACCTTAGCGGCGCACAGATGTTCCCATGCTCAAAAACCGTGCTCACGTACTTGAGTAGCCAAACGAATGAAAAGACCATCAGAGTCTCCCAGTTGTCCAGGGACCCGAATATGTCACTAGTTTACGCGAGAAAACGCTATGCTGTCAATCTGCTAAACCGATTCTGCTCCGAGAGTTAGCCATAATTCGAGCCATTTCATTGACAATCTAGCTTGGTCGCAACACCACGGCAAGGTGCGGAAAATACGCAGGCGAACCTCACAATCACGCAGATCCACACGGTCTCGTAAACCCGGCTCCAGCCTAAATCCGGCAAACGCAAAAAGGTCCTCATTGGTACATTCCACAAGCATGGCAGCCCAGGTACAAGTCATCGCTGGTCCCGCTCGTTGCGGTAAGACGCAATCGCTACTGAGGAGCTATTCTCGGCAGCTCGCTGATCATAGCGACCTCGCGCTGCCCCGATGTTGCTGGCTGGGTCCGAATCAATCGGCGATCGCGCGTTTGCAGGATGAGCTCGTCCAAATGGCTGGGGTTGGCCTGCTCCAGCCGAACCTATTCACGTTTGCCGGGTTCGCGGAATCGCTCATCGAGCGGAGCCGCAAGAGAATTCGCGCCATCTCGACCGTCCAGAAGCGGCGGTTATTGCGCGGCGTCATTCGCAATGCTCACCGGCAACGCGAGCTGCAGCACTTCGCGCAGGTGGCCGAAACGCCAGGTTTCGTGACGCAAGTGGACGAAGCAATCGCTGGCTTGAAGCGATCGGATGTATGGCCCGAACAATTTGAGAAATGGTGCCGTGATCGCCCGGCCACCGATCGCAGTAACCGAGAACTGTCTCTGCTTTACGCGGCCTACCAGCAGCAGTTGCATCGCCGCGATCTCTACGATGCGGAGGGGCGGTTTTGGGCGGCGCGAGAGATCCTGGCAAGACCAGTTGGCGATGCCGTCCAGCACTACGAACTTATCGTGGTTAACGGATTCAACGATTTTACCACAGCGCAGTACGACATTTTGCGATTGCTCGCCGAGCGTTGCGATCGAATGCTGATTTCGCTGACGAACGAACAGTCGCAGTTCGCGGATTCGGTAGACGATAAGCAGCGGCGCCTCTTGTTCGCTCGGACTTCGCAGACCCTCGCACGTCTGACCCAGCAGTTTCCGGGGCTGCAAATCGAGTCCCCCGAACCAAACCCAGCGAAGCCCAACACACTCCAGCAGTTTCAGCAGCAGGTGTTTCGCCAGACTAGCACCGACGCGTCCGGTGACGTTTTCGAGGGTGTTGAACTGGTCGCCGCGGGCATCGAGTTCAGTGAAATCGAAACCATCGCGCAGGCGATCAAGAAGCTGCTCGTCACGCGGGCAGCTCAGCCCGAAGAAATTGTCGTCGTGCATCGTGGTGGTGACGACGCAGCCACTCGTATCGACGCGGTGTTTCCTGATTTCGGGATTCCTTACCACGTGGAGTCCCGCCCGCGTTTGGAGGCCGAGCCCCTGGTTCGCATGTTGCTAACGGTACTGCGACTGGAACTGGAGGATTGGCCATTTCAAGCCCTGCTCGAGGTGGTCGGAAATCGGTTGATCACTCGTGTGGACAGTGTCGAGACCACCGCACCGTCATTCCAGACGCAACCACGTATCGCGCTGGAAAGCTGCATTCGGTCAGCACAGATACCTGCCGGCAAGGACGCGCTCCTGCAGCACCTGACTTACCGCCTAGAGCATCCTTACAGCGACGACTCTGGTCAGGCCGACAAGCAAAGCCTTCAGACGCGGGTCGCTCTGACTGCACTACGCGAGTTAGTGGCAGTCCTTGATGCGCTGCCGGAACGCGACTCGATCAACGGTTGGATCACCGCGATCGAGCAGCTGCTGATCCAGCTTGGGGTGTTTGATTCTGCCAATCGACGCGTTCCCGAAGCCGCTACCTGGCGCGCTCTGCGTCGCGGACTACGTGAGGTGGAAATCGCCGACGACTGGATTGGGGTGGAACAACGGCTGACGTTGGCCGATGTTCAGGAATTGCTCGCGACGGTCGCGGCCGAGCAGAAGGTACCGCCCATTCGCGACGCGGTGGGCAGAGTACACGTCCTGTCGGCCGAATCGGCGCGAAAATCGCCGACCAAACATTTGTTTCTCGCGGGGCTGAGCGAGCAGGCGTTTGCCGGCGGCGGAGCAGAAACGGCTGTCGATCAGCAGGGCCAAGACAGCGGACTCGGCTTGTCCGAACTTCAGGCGGACGCAACCGAACCGACGGTTTCGCAAAGCGATGCCAAACTCCTGTTCTACGAACTGGTGACGCGCCCGACCGAGAGTCTCACGCTCAGCTATCCGTCACTCGACGCGAAAGCGCAGCCGTTTCCGCCCAGCCCATTCATCGATGAATTGCTGCGCAGCGTCGGACCTGACCGCATTGCGCGGCGCACGCTCGCGCCAGGTCATTCGGCTGTCGATCAACAGCCGCCATTGAGCCGCAGCGACTTCCGCC
>JANQOL010000221.1 GCA_028289675.1 Pirellulaceae bacterium | reverse complement strand
CCCTCTCCTTCGGCGCCTACACTGTGCCCAAAAGTAGCGGCCAGCCCCTTCCGACACCCAACATTTGCCACCCATGAGAACTGATCCCGCAGCCATGCCCTCTGACAGGAACACGGTCGACGCCCCTCACTGCGGACGGTTGATGCAACTTGGTCACCTGCTGCTGGCGGCCGGATGTCTGGTGGGACAGGGATGCCAACCGACACCCTCCAAGAACGCGGCAGAACCTGGCATTTTTGCCCAGGTCACGGCACTGCCCATCGCATTGCCGGACCGCGTGTCCTACAGCGTGACGCTATGCAACGGGTACGACCACTCAGTGGAACTGCTGGGCGTCGAAACTAGCTGCACGTGTACGAACGTGAATCCGGAGCGTAGCCAGCTACCGGCCGGCGCCAGTTTGGAGCTGAGCTGCGACGTGGTCGGCGACACTGGGCCTCAAGACATCCGGTTGATTTTTGCTGACGTTCAACCCTCCAAGCTTACTTTGACCTTAACCCGTGATCTTCCAAGCGCGTCCGATGGAGATCACGTTTCTGATCCTTGACGCAGTGGAGAAAAGACGGTGAATCGATTCGTATCCAACTTGTGTTTGTGCGCTGGATTGGTAGTTGCTCTGGCAGTGACCCACACCATCCATGCGCAACCCGCCATCGACGAAATCGAAATGGGCTTTTGCAGCAGTTGCACAACTCAAGGAATCCAGGGCTGCTGCGACAGCGGATGCTTGGGTGGCCCAGCGACTTGCACTGGCGGCTGGGCCGGCGGAGACGGTTGCTCTTGCGGCTAGTGCAGTCTTGCTGCTGGATTTCGATGAAATGGACAACCGCCTCGGTGGTCGGCAAACCATCGCGGCGGCAACCTTGCCAGCCAACGTTGCCAAACAAAAGAACAGCGTCCCGTTGGAGTCTCTGCCAAAAGTGGCGCTGCCAACTCAGAAACTTGCTCGAACCCGTGGACGCTGCAATGTGGATCCTGAGTCATCGTGTTCCAAGTTGGATGTGGACGCCGCTGATCAGCGTCCTTCTCGGACCGTTTGCCAGCGCTCAAGCCGATCCACGAGAAGATTTCCTCCAATTCTACGATAGCCACATTCAGTCTCGGCTGGAGCAGTACGACGGATGCGAGTTTGACAACGTAAAAACGCTGCAAGTACCCGCCAGCCTTGGCGTCGGACTGACGCCCACGACACATCTATTTCGCTGGACGCTCGCCCAGCCAAGCCGCCTCGCCTACGGCTACAAGCCGGTCGAGACCGTGGCCCATTACGCCCAGCTAAAAACGGTTCCGGACATGAGCCAATTCGAGTTGGGCGGTGTTTTCGTGAAGAACTCTCACTATCATGCCCACCTGAAACCGTTGGATGATGAGGCTTCGCGGTTCACGCTGCAAAAGATCTGGCTCAATTCGGAACGACGTAGCCAGGAAGACTGCCCCATTGACTGGCTCGGCGGATTGCCGGATTTCTTGTTGACCTACCGCCAGATTGCCGAGCTGGGTCAAGAGCTGAGCTGGCAGGATCATCAGCTGGAAACGAGGATTGAAGATCCCGCCGAGCAGGGGCAGGGCACTGTGGCGATCTCCGCGCAATTCTCGCCGGAAGGTGCTATCCAGTCGACTACGCTGCAGTGGTTGGATCAAGGCTGGGGCCATGACATCAAGTTTTCATACGACGATCAAGGCTTCATTCGTACCATCGACCGCTACACGACCCCCGACGAACCGATCGTGACCAGATGGCTGGTCAGCAATCCAAGCTCCTCGCCAAAGCGATCGTCGGCCTTCC
>JANQOL010000205.1 GCA_028289675.1 Pirellulaceae bacterium | reverse complement strand
CTCTAGACCAACACCGCTGGAGCATGGAGGCGTTGATTCCTCATACGGATCCCACGGTCGTCACACCTCACATCCGCTTTCACGACGCTATGCTGCGGCTACGCGCGGCCGCGGCACCGGACGCTAATAACGTATCGGTGCATCATATTTCCGGACACCTACGGCCTCGCCAGATTGCTAGCGCCGGGCAAACACCTGCAGCCTATGTCGAAGCCAAATTGTCGGGCGGCAACTCGGAGCTAGTCAAGCTCTTCGATCTGACCGCGATGTTTGACAAACATCAAAAGACCTGGTGGGCCAAAGGCGATGTCCAGCGATTGCGATTGACGAAAGAACTGCATCGCCGACTTCCTCCTCAGTTGAGCCAGCATCTCTCCCAGTTGTCCGCCTTGGAATGCTACGCGTCCGCGGCCTTTGAAGTGCACTCCGCGCAAGACCGACCGCAATTCAAAGTGCGGGGACAGTTGAGCGGCGGGCATTTGCAGGATCCAAGGTTGCCTTATCCACTGGAAAACTTGCACGGCGATTTCTCTTGCGACAGTTCGCAAATTCAGCTGCGCAACATGCGAGCCAGCAGCGGCAAGATACGGTTTGAATTGAATGCGGACTTGCAGGGCTTCGGCCTGGACAGCCCCATGACGGTGATTGCCAAAGTCCACCACTTGGACTTGGATCAACGGCTCAAGCAAGCCCTGCCCACCAATTTGCAGCAGCAGTGGGACAAGCTGCAGCTCGCCGGTCAGGTCAGCGGTCGTGTTGGGCTCGACTTTGATGGCCAGCGTTGGACGCCCAATCTGTCGGTCTACTGCGAAGACGTCCGTATCAAACCCTGGATATTTCCGTATCCGCTGATCGGTATTCAAGGACACGTCAGTTATCAGGGTGCGCACCTGAGCAGCCCGCATCTGACGGGCCAGGCCGGAGGACAGACAGTTGTTGGATGTTTCTCACTGGACCAGACGGATCAGGGTTGGACCGGCTGGCTCAACAGTGAGGTGCAGGGGCCGGTTTCCATAGATGAACAGCTGATTTCGGCGCTTACTCCTCGCGGTGCTTCCCCGACTGGCGGCGAACAGTTCGTTCGGCGTCTGCGGCCATCCGGGACAATCAAGCTGACTCAGGCGGCCTTCTATCGCGACTCCCCCGACGCGGCCTGGAAACGCGACATCGATGCGAATGTCTACAACGGCAGCTTGCGCTATGAAGGATTCGAGTATCCGATCTACGACATTCGCGGCCGCATTGTCGGCCACGACGATGACTGGTCGTTGGATCGCTTTGAGGGACGCAACGACAGCGGCCGCATCATGTGCTCGGGGAATTGGCGCACCGTCCGGTCGGGCAGCGTGCCCATGAAGCTGCAGTTCGACGCGTTGTCGATTCCCATCGAAGAGGAGCTCAAACATGCGTTGCCGGCGGAAACACAGTTTGTCTGGAACGAACTGCGGCCATCGGGCTCCATCGACAGCGTGAGCGTGACCATGGAACGTGCTACTCCGCATACACCGCTGACCACGTCCGTCCAGATTGTAGAAGACAGCCAGTCGAATGCAGCCTCCGGTCGCTCACTGCGTATCCACCCCAAGACATTCCCGTATCGCCTGAATGACGTCGACTGCCGCGTCGCCTACTCGCCAGGATTGGTGAAAATCTACGAAGCCACGGGGCACAACGGAGCGAGCCGACTGTCGCTGACCGGCACCTGTCGTCCGACGGAAGACGGTCGCTGGCAAGCTTCGGTGGAGTGGCTGCCCCAAACGCGGCTGATTGTCGAAAGCGAACTTTTGCGGGCTTTGCCGCCTTCGATTCGCGAGTCTCTGGTGCGGATCGATTTTCGCGGCGCTCTCAGCGTGTTGGGCAAGAGCCAAATTGTGTTCGCCAACCAATTCAACTCCAAACTGGAAACCGCCTGGGATTGTCAGGTCGCCGTTGAGAGCGGCCAGCTGGGCGATGGCAAACACATCGGGGCCATGCGTGGGACGGTGTGGATGCAAGGGCACAGCGATGGAGATCGAGTCAATGCATCGGGGTCCATGATGATGGACGCTTTGACCGTCCGGGGCATTCCGGTCACACGCTTGAGCGGCCCCTTCGCATTGTTGGATAGCCAGCTCTACTTTGGGTCGCGTGTCTCCGAAGTCTTGCCCGAAGCTGACCAAACGCCGACCCCCGATCTGCGCGGAGGAGCTCTGTCCGGCCGGCTGGCGCTGTCGGGGCAGGGCCGCCTCGATAGCGGAAAATTTTATGTGCAGGCCGGATTGGATTCGGCAGATCTTAGTCTGTTGCTCAAGGATCTGGGCGTTGAGAGCAAGTCGACGGAAGCGACCTGTAACATGGAGTTGGACTTCAATGGTATTCCTTGGAACCCGCAAACTTACGACGGGCACGGGCGAATTCAATTGCGCGATGCTCAGCTATACCAGTTGCCATTCATGATTCGACTGATGCGTGTCGCCTCAGTGAATGCTAGCAACGATTCGGCGTTTCAGACGGCGGACATCAAGTTCCAGATCGATGGCGATCGGATTCCGCTGCAAATTGCCTGCGATGGAGACGTGTTGAGATTGCGTGGCGAGGGCTGGACCAACCTGCGACGTGAAGTCGACTTGGATTTGTTCAGCTACGTCGGCCGGCGCATTCCCATTGCCCAAGTCGTGTCACCACTGCTGGCCGAATCCAGGTACGCGACATTCATGTTGATCGAAGTCCGGGGAACCCTGGATAATCCCACCATGCAGCGGCGAGCATTCCCACAGCTGGAGGCCACCTTCCAGCAGATTTTCCCCGAGATAGCCGAGAAGCGAGAGTCCGACCCGCTGTTACCCTGGCGAAAGTGAGTACGCAACCAGTTTCGATACGGAGGTGAGTCCATGCACATCCAGCCGTTTTCAGCCGCCGCACAGGCGGCCAGCGTAGGTTCTCAATCAACGTCCAAGGACAAATCCGGCGAAGCGGCAGGTGCGGAACCCAACTCCACCGCCGCCGACGTCCACGTGGAACAATCCGGCTCGACCAGCCCAGACCGCGACGCTCAAGGCCAGGGTGATGGCCTGCCAGGTGATGGCGAAGGCCGGCGAGAGGCGGAAACGGAACCGCAAGATGCTGCGTCCGAGCATCAGGCGACGCATCCGAATTGGCTACCCGGACAGGATTCGGAGGGCCTGGACATCGTCGGGTGAACCCGATGGCGTCGACTTCGGTCTTCTGGGAACACCAGCGAAGCTGACGGGATCC
>JANQOL010000197.1 GCA_028289675.1 Pirellulaceae bacterium | reverse complement strand
CCGGGGCATCTATACGTATTGGCGACGCACGAGCCCGTACCCCGGGTTCTTGATGTTTGACACGCCCAGTCGAGACGTTTGCAGCCCTCGTCGCATCGCGACCAACACACCGCTCCAGGCGCTCGTGACATTGAACAGTGAGGTCTATACCGAATTGGCCCAGGCGCTCGCACGGCGCTGCTGGAAAGAAGTGCAACATGGCGATGGGCGGGAGGCCGATAACCAGTACGTCGAAGCACCGAACTTCGAAGAGCAATGTATTCGGACGATGTATCTGCGGGTGACCAGCCGAGAGATATCTGACGCCGAATTGTCAGCTCTAGTAGCCTTGATTAGCGGGCTGATGGAAACTCGTGCAGAGGAGAACCAAGTGGAGCGTGCTCCCACGCCCAGCAGACACTCCCTCCATTCGACGCGGCTGGCACCCATGGAGATCGTCGCGCTAGCGATCCTAAATTCAGATTGGGCTTTCAACAAATGAACCCGCATCAGGAACTCAACTATCTGGCGTTGCGCAACGCGACGCGCCGACATTTCTTGCGTGGCTGTAGTCTGGGACTTGCTGCGACTTGGCTGAAAACGGCGAGCGCGGCCGACCAAACCGGTCAGCCAGCTCCGGTGGGGGTACATTTCCGACCACGAGCCAAGCGAGTGATCTACTTGCACATGGCGGGTTCTCCCAGCCAACTGGAACTGTTCGACTACAAGCCCGAGCTGCAGAAGCTGGATGGTCAAGAATGCCCCGCTTCGTTCTTGGAGGGGCAGCGGTTTGCCTTTATCCAGGGCGTTCCGAAGATGTTGGGCCCGATGTATCCGTTTTCACAAGTCGGGGATGCGGGGCAATGGGTTTCCGATCGAATGCCGCACTTTCAATCGGTGGCGGACAAAGTCTGCTTTGTGAAGTCTATGTCCACCACTCAATTTAATCATGCCCCCGCGCAGCTGCTGATGCTGACCGGCAACCAGAACTTGGGCGCCGCCTCGGTTGGATCTTGGGCGACTTACGGACTCGGCAGCGAGAACGAAAATCTGCCCGGGTACATCGTGTTGGTGTCGGGCGGGCGCATGCCGTCGGCTGGCAAGAGCGCATGGGGATCTGGATATCTCCCGTCCGTCGTGCAGGGGGTTCAGTGCCGATCGCAAGGTGATCCAGTGCTGTTTCTTTCGGGGCACGACGGCGCCACTCGCGCCGAACGGCGGCAAACGTTGGACGCTATTGACCAATTGAATCGGGCGGCATTCGAAGAGTTCGGAGATTTGGAGACGCTGACACGCATTTCCCAGTACGAGATGGCGTTCCGTATGCAAGTTTCCGCCAGCGAAGCGTTTGACCTCAGTCAAGAAACCGCGGAGGTGCATGCCAAGTATGGCACGGAACCAGGCCGCGAGTCCTTTGCCAACAATTGTTTGCTGGCCCGCCGGTTAGCCGAGCGGGATGTTCGTTTTATCCAGCTGTTTCATTGGGGCTGGGATTCCCACGGAGCGGCCGCTAGTGAAGCGCTGAATCTGGGCTTCAAGGATCGTTGCCGCGAAGTCGACCGGCCCATCAGCGCGCTGCTCGGCGACTTGGATCGTCAAGGATTATTGGAAGACACGCTGGTGATTTGGGGAGGAGAATTTGGCAGGACGCCAATGCGTGAGAATCGCAACGGTAAAGAAATGAAGTTCGTGGGCCGCGATCATCATCCGGGTGCGTTTACCATTTGGCTTGCCGGTGGTGGCACCAAACCCGGATTCACTTTGGGGGCGACTGATGAACTGGGCTACCGCCCGATTGAAGCGCCCATATCGCCCCACGACTTGCACGCGACTATTTTGGCCTTGCTGGGCATCGACCACCTGCGTCTGACGTATCCATCACAAGGCGCCAACCAGCGGTTGTCCAACCTGACCAAGCCATCGCGGGTGATCGACGAAATCATCGTCTGATCGAACTATCGGCTGACACTTTCGTCGCCGTGCGAGGCGAACTGCACCGAAGGCGCGGAAGAATCAGGTGCCAGTGGTTGTTCGTTCACAAGATCGGTCGGTGAATTGGCCAAGATCTGACGCGCCTCATACCGGCCAATAGCGTGCCCAGCCAACACCGCCGTGTAGTAGCAAGGGTTGGCGTAGTTGGGAAAAACTGCTCCCGCGGCTGAACCGACGTAGGTTCCGTAAGCAGGATAGAGAATGCGCCGCGCCTCAGCTTGCTGCTCTGGATCGCCGTGCGACTCCAGGTAGGCCACGACGTCCCGACTGGCGACGGATTCGTGGTACAGCGGAACGATCGGCACCAGGTAGCTGGCGGCGTATGTGCCCTTCCATTTTCGCCGCGCAAAGTCCTTGGCATGCCCACCTTCGTGCCGGGCCACCGCCGGGATGTCCGAGTACAGATGAATGGTGTTGGTGTACGGATTGAAGTGGTCACCACCAACCAAGCGTCCTGGCAGCAACGTCTCCCCCAGTACACTGAGTGTCCCCAATTTATATCGCCAGGGAGCTCCGACGGATTTATTATCGATCAGTCGCGACCAATCCTCGCCCGGGCGGTATTGGTTTAAGCGCACCCGCACCGTGCGCAAATCATTCTCGGCCAGATAGTCGGCAATGGCGGCCTCTGTCTCGACGTTAATGTGATGATTGTCGGCTCGCCAATCCCACAGCAGGATCTTGCTGGGGACACCGAGCACCCAGCCCGCCGCGTCAATGATCTTGCGCGGTTTGCCGTGTTGAATCTGCGGCTCATCACTCACCAGTTCTGGAGATTCGAAAATACGCGCCGAGTTAATGGACTGAGATGTCAACGTCCGGCAGCCACCGAACAGGAGTGTCCCCGCGGCCAGCCAGCACACGGCCCACATCAACCGTATACGACGGCTTGTTACGGCGTAGTTCTGTTTACTGGAGATTTTGGGTGACATGCATTGGTCCAACTACGGTGGTTAACGCTTCGGTTTAGCGTTATTTCGCCTGTTTGAGATTGCAAAAACGTTGACGGCACACGCTATACGTCCGTGCGACTCGCACTAGACGGCGCGGGCGCCAAGTCCGCGAGCGTGCACTTTGGATTCGACATCCCCATCGCAACAACCTGAGTGAATTCGTTCGTGGTGCCTCTTTTGCCACCGGAATCCAGGTTGAATGCGGCGGTGGCCACCGGCATCGAAACTGTCGGTCAGCGCTGAAGGGATCGAGTACAATCAATGCATGCACACGGAACTGTAGTCCTCCCTTCATCAGCGCAAGGTGTCGATCAGCGCCAGGTTGATGGTTCAGTGCTGCGTGCGTTCGGGGCCAAGTTGTCGAGTTTTCTCAATGGCTTCTCAATGATCCGTTGTAGCTTAGCTTTGGTTCTGCTGACAGGTGCGTGTTGGCTGCCAGGAATGGTGCCTGCAGCCGGCCAGGTCGATTTCGAGTCCGACATAGCTCCGATCCTTAGC
>JANQOL010000192.1 GCA_028289675.1 Pirellulaceae bacterium | reverse complement strand
GCGGGGCCAGCACAATAACGACTCCGAAGGCGGCGCCCACGGCTAGCGTTCGGCGCCGTCCAAACAAATCGCGAACCTGATCCGGCGTGGCCGAAGTGGCCACATCGTAGTCGGCCGGCGTTTGCTTGCGCAGCAGGTCGCGAACACACCCACCGGCCCACAGAGCTTGGAAACCGGCGTCCGTCAACTGCTGTACCACCTGGACCGCAAAATCGCGCTCGGTCAACTCCGTCATCGTTGCCAGCTCCAACCCTGGCTGCTCAATCCAACGGCCGAGGACACCACCCACAAAGTCTCCGCTCGTTTTGCTGGCATTGCTACTAAGTACTACCACTGCTGTTTGCTAGTGCGAGTCGCACGGACATATGGCCTGCGTCATCAGCGCCTGACGGCCATCACCTGTCAAAATTTACTGGATAGAGAAACTTTAACGGTCGATAACACCTGTGATGAGATGTGTGGGCCGCCTGCGCGGAGTTCGCATTCTATACCGACGCTTTGGACTTGAGGACATGACGATGGACCGTCTGCGTTACGCTGGAATTCTGCTGGGCCTGTTGACGATTTGCTTCGCTGGCTGCTGCTGTGTTCAGGGCGGAGCTTCCTGCGGCGATTGCGGTATTGGAGGCGGTTTGGGCGGAGCGCTGGGCGCAGCCTGCCGCTCTGGCGACTGCGGCGGGAATTGTGGCGGTGGTCCTGTGGCCAGTCTCGCCAGCTGCCGCGGCGCTTGCGGCGAAGTCTATGTGGACGAATGGTTGAGCGAACCACCCACACCCGACAACTGTGGCTACGACTGCGGAGGTTGCGGTCAATGTGGCCAATGTCGGCCGATCCGTTCCATCCTGAGGTTACTGTGGGGCCGTCCCTACGTCACCAATTGTTCCACCGGTTTTTGCGGTCCTAGCTGCGACGGAGGTTGCAGTTCCTGCGATGGCGGCGTGGTCGAGCACTACGGCGATGCGGTCGTCTCCGGCGGCGGGAATTGTGCATCAGGGAACTGTGGTGGCAGCTCGGGACCGGCCATGCAAACTACGCCCCAGCCCTTGCCGCCCAACTCGAACACCATCCAAGTGATGCCGGAAGCCAACCTCGGACCAAGTCCTATTCCAGGCAGTGCACCGGAGGTCGTGGTCCCGATGGAATCCGGCGATGGCATGCCGACTCCCGCGCCGTCGATGAACGATGGCTCGGCCAGCCGATTCAATCCAGCCCAACGCCGCAAGACCATGCGACGTGTGTCCGCACGCAATCCTTGACCACTGGCAGAGGTGGTAAGCTATGCCAGCCAGTGACTTCGGCGGAGAAATGGCACGAGCCTAAATGGACTCGATGTGCAGACTGCGGCGACGGCGTTCTTCACGACGCACGTCGTCGATCAAGCTGGCTATCTCTGGCACTTTGTCGATGCCATGCAAGATCAGCTCGGGATGCGTGCGGTCGCTGCCCGTGATGCGAATCTTGCCCACTCCCAGCATACGTTGCACGATGCCCTGAGTGTAACCGACGTCATCAATGTCAATCACTTCGATACGATCGGTTTGCCTGAGCAGGATGCCGCTTTGGTGGACGAAGCGTTGAGTGGTCAGCTCATAGTGCATTCCCAAGCGGCGATACAGATACATGCCGATGGCGATGCACCACCACACCAAAATGCACGCCCCGATGACCGTCCAGATGGTCGTCGACCCTTCACCGCGGACAAACAAACCTGCCAGGACCAATGCCACGATGGTCAGCAGCGCGGAGATCACCCAAGTGCCATACATGGCTTTGGGCGAGTAGCCTCCTTTCCATAAACTGCGCTCCGGGGGGACAGTACGAGCAGATTCCATCTTCTCCGCCGCGGCCGACGTAAACTGGTCTTTGGCGGGAGAGTGGGAATTGGGGTCCGTCTCACTGGACATCTTGATCGGTCCTATCGATGAAAAGTCGGTGTTGGAATGGCGGCGGGGCACCTGAACAACCAGCTCAATTCTAAGGCATTCAACGGTGGGCTCCATACCATAGGCCCCCTTGCCGGTCGGGATAGGCGCAAAATCCTGCCGCGTGCCCACCACAAATCTTGGCAACCGCCCGCACAGATGCTCGGCGAGGACCGACGAAGATGCCGTTTTTCGCCAACTCTCCGCAGGTCGGCAGAATCCAACGGCGAGTCGCACGGGCACAGCACCTGCAGAACTCAACGACGAGTTGAAGGCCCTAGATGAATGAATGGAATTCGTGAAGTCAGCTGCATGCCCGACGAAACTGTGATCCTCGCGAAACTCAAGGCTAGTATGCAGTGAATCGTTCGATGCCCGTGACATTCGTGCTCTTGGTGTCCATTGTGGCTGGCACTTTGCCCAGTTCGGCCCGGCCTGTGTAGAATGTGCAACAATGGGTTCGACGGGGATTCCTTGAAAGAGAGCTTTTGCAAGTGCGACCTGCCGCTCGGCACGACAACTCTGCCTGGCACAGTCGATTGGTGCCAGTCACGTGGCGGTGTCCGTATCCGAGGAATCCGTATCCGAGGAAACAGCCATGATCTGTCCTCACTGCACATCCGACAACGATCGTGTGCTGGACTCGCGAGGTTGCGAAGATGGGCGCGCGATCCGTCGCCGGCGATACTGCAACCATTGCAAGAAGCGGTTCACGACCTACGAGCGCGTCGAGCAATACGCGATGCAGGTCGTCAAGAAGGATGGCGCGCGGGAACCGTTTGCGCGCGAAAAGATTGAGCATGGGGTGGAACGCGCTTGTTGGAAACGGGCGATCAGCGGCGATCAGATTCGAGAGTTGGCAGCGCAGGTCGAAGCAGATATTCAATCGGATTACGAATCCGAGATCCCCAGCACGGTTATCGGTCGCATGGTCATGCAACGCTTGGCAGACTTGGACCAGGTCGCTTACGTGCGGTTTGCCAGTGTGTATCGCGAATTCAAAGACGTCGAAGACTTTGTCGCCGAACTAGCGCCGCTGCGCAGCCAGTCTGATACCGCAGCCGTCTCCGACGACTAGGACGGCTGGCACTAACGTCAGGCGCTGCGTTGGACGCTGAATTGAGCCACGGCCAGCAGCGCGTTTTTGGCCGCGGAATCCGGCAGAATCGTCAAGGCGTCGGTGGCGCTGGTCACACAGCGTCTGGCCATCGCCAACGTGTATTGCTCGGCGTCCGAACGCTCGATGAGTGTTCGCACCGTGTCCAGGTCCGGTGGTCCTTGAACTTCCAAGGCGACTCTTAGCTGGCGGCGATTCGCGTCCGTTCCCGTCCGCAGCGCACGCAACAAAGGCAATGTCGGTTTTCGCTGCGCCAAATCGGTCCCAAGCGTCTTTCCAACTTCCTCGGTACCCCAGTAGTCCAACCAATCGTCGACAATCTGGAAGGCTACACCCAACTCCGCTCCGTAACGCCGCAATGCTCTCAGGGTCGAGCTTGCCGCGCCGGCAGCCCAACCACCGAGCAGACAACTGACACCGCACAATGCGCCTGTCTTCTGCCGGAGAACACTACGGTATTCGGCAGTGGTCAGCTCCCAGCACTCGACCGCCGCTTGCTGCCTGAGTTCTCCTTCGCACAAGGCGGTCGACGCCCGAGCCAGCTGTCGCGCGGCGTAGCCCGACCGGCATTTCGCGGCCAGCCCGTAGGCTCGCGTAAACAGAAAATCCCCCGACAAAACAGCCGCATGCGTTCCGGCCACGCGACCTACCGAAGGCTGGTGCCGACGAGTTTGCGCGTCATCCATAACATCGTCATGCACTAAACTAGCCGTATGGACCAATTCCACCGCTGCGGCCGCTGCCAGCAAATCACTGTGTTGGCCATCAGGCAGTCCCTGCTGGCTATCGGGCAGCCCCTCGGGGCCGGCTACAGCGCGTGCCGCCAGCAGCGCTAATGTGGGACGCAACTGCTTGCCGCCAAGGGCCAGGGCGTGTTCGCTCAGCCGCTGGACGACATCGAAGCGGCTGCCGGTCGCCTTTCTCAACAGCTGCTGGACCCGCAATAAATCGCCGCTCACCAGATGCTGGGCCTGGTTCCGCAACGCCTGCCCTGAGCTTCTCACGTCAGAGGTCACTCGGTCAGCACCGGCGGTTTGAGGCAGCTGGTGAGAAAACTGCAATCCTCGATCTATCATGCGTGATCCTCGTCGGCCGCTCGGTCGCGGACGTAATCGCCCCGCGCTCCGCCGCTCTTGCTCTGAAGTTGAATGTTCTCGATACACAGACTGCGATCAATGGCTTTGCACATGTCGTAGACCGTCAGGGCCGCCAAGCTGGCTCCCACCAAGGCCTCCATCTCGACCCCTGTCTTGCCGCTGGCCTGGGCCTGGACCGTAATCTTTAGCCGACCGTCGTCCAGCCACTCGAACGACGGCGTCAAATGGTCCAGCGGAACCGTATGGCACAAGGGAATCAACTCATCGGTTCGCTTGGCGGCCGCGATGGCTGCAATGCGAGCGACTTGCAGCACGTCCCCCTTGCGATTCAAGTCCTCACGAATGGCATTGGCGGCCTCCGGATTCATCCGGCAAATCGCTTCGGCCACGGCAGTGCGGCGACTGACCGCTTTCTCACCCACGTCCACCATGCGGGCCGCGCCGTGGTCATCGAGGTGCGTCAATCCAGTTTTGGGGTCCACATGTTCCTCCGGATGATCCAGCTTGGCAAATCGCGTTGGTGGGCTCCTCGCTTGGCAAACCACCGGGCAAACTGCAGCTGCGATGCCGTATTGGTTGTAAAGAAAACCGCAGTGGGCAGCCCTGCATAACAGCTGGCCATTTGGCGAGTCGGCCTACAGAGACGCCTGCGGCCAACTGCCGGGCTGTGCTCGAGAAGCGATTAGAGCGGAGGCGTCGTGAAGGCGTGGCCATCAATTAGAAAAGCCCGCTCGGTGTGAAACGAGCGGGCTATCGCAGATTTCGGGGATTTTACCGAATTTGTCGCGGGACCTTGGTAAGGCAACTGAGCTGAGCGGGAACGCTTAGACCAATTCTTTCTTTCCGCCAACCAGGGTTCGCAGTCGCTCGGCCAGCAGGCGAGCGTCAAATGGCTTCTTGAACGTCTCGTTGATTGCCGAACGATCAAAGCTGAACGTTTGGCCGTCATCCGGTAGTAGTGCGATCAAGATGATCTCAGTAAAATCGTTGTTCTTACGTAGGTTTTGGCAAATCTGAAGCGCTTCCACTTTGCCGATCGAGAAGTCTACGATCATACAGTCGGGATGGAAACTTTCAGCTTGGATGCCCGCCTCAAAACCGCTTGCAGCCGTCCCAACCTTGAATCCTTTCTCCAGCGGCAATTCCCGCTTGAGATTCTCAATCAAGACTTGGTCCTGAGCAACGATCAAGACTTTGGCCATTGCCTCATCTTCAAGGTCCCCAAGAGGCATACCATGCTCCTTGAGAAACTTGATCAGGTACTCGCGCGGGATTCGCCGATCTTGCGAACCCGGAATGCGGTACCCTTTGAGACGGCCGGAGTCGAACCATTTGCTCACGGTTCGAGGGGCCACCTTACAGATCTTTGCGACCTGTCCTGTGGTGAACACCTTCATATGCAGGATCTCCGTTTTCCTTACGTGTTTTTGGAGCTAACCCACTTTCGCCAGGCGAAACTGAGCAAGCCGTATGCGCCCCTGCTTGTTCAATTGCACCGAATTAAAGCTTCGACGCGCGGTGGCCAGTCCATTGACCATCTATTCAACAAACACTTGGGTCAGGGCTTTCAAGGTGAACGGGTTCGGTGTGACATCGGGCTCAGCTTTCCCTCCGTCTAAAACCTGTTCCTTGGGCAGTTGCCATAAAGGTCCCGCGCTCAACTCTCGACCACAACTTCCACACCCCCGAGCGGTAGTGTGGCCGTCGATTCATGGAGCTGAAGACAACCCGTTTCAATTAGGGTCGGTTACCCGCACAGAGAATCTGCGGCGACGCACGCCGCACCATTGGTGGTACCACGCGCAACTCCGGCCATACGCACCTCGATCTGAAGTGGCAGGCTCAGTTAGATTCCCCCCTAACTGAACCAGTCGTCCGCCAGCCTTTCGAATCAATCGATCCGTTGGGACTTTGCAGAACAAACTGTCCGCTGTTAGTTTTCGATTCGAACGGGGCAATTACTTTAGAAAGATTGCTCGTTTGCACACTTCCATCCGCGATAACCGTTCCGGCACGCACAAATCGCGTTGTTGCTTACCGCAAAATCCGCGCCAGCCCGGTACGCAACCACTGGAATCCTTGCTTCTTAACATTGAGACGAAGAAATCCCGAAAAGATTCCCCCAGCGGTCAAGCTAGCATTACAGCACTTCTTCACCCAAGCCCCCAGGGCTACCCGACCCAACTTCCCTTTACAGTTTCCGCAAACATCAGTTAAGTTGCGCCTGGCAACCTGAGCCTGGATGCCACTGTCCGGCCCGCGCAACTCCCATTTGCCTCTGGGTTGGCCACCTTGCACTCAACGACCCTTTGCGGGGACTGCTCCATGAATGGAATCGGACTGCTCGTTATGCTGGCCATCGGCGGTCAGGTTGGAACCGAGCGCGACTTTGGATGGCAGATCGCGTCTGATGGCGTGCTGGAATACATCGTGCAAGTCTCGCCGCAGGCGGCTGCCAAAATGCAGCTGGAGCACAAAGAGAATATCAGTGACATTCCTCCGGAGCTGGTCGGCCGCGCGCGACGCGTGACCTTTCGAATCGGAGACAGCGTGCTACCTCGCACGCCTAGCATCGAAGAAATCAAGCGGATCCCGCGCTATTCCTCACCGGCCGACGTGGCCGCCACTCTGGGACCTGGCCGGATCTCGGACGTGGAAAGCGATGCGGTCGTCAACGTCCAGAACTCGCCCCCGGGCTTGCCAGCCCTGCCGAAGAACTTGGATCGCTTGAGTTCCGGAGCCAAGCAACTGGGCGGAAACTTAATCGATCAAGCCGGGCAAATGGCTCGCCGCGGCGCCGACGCGGTAGGCTCAGCCGCACAAGGTAGTCTGGCCGACAAGTTTCTCGACCAAACCGGTCGGCAAGCCAGACAACGGGGCAATCCTGCAGCGCCACTCAGCGGCGGACTGCCCGCCAACCCCAACAGCAATTTGCCCGGCACGGGCGCGGCGGCACCGGGATACCCCGGTTCAGATTCCAGCCTAGTCGACGCCCAAACGCCCGGTGGCTCGACCAAGTTCAATTCCAACGCCGGCCAAGACCGCTCGCGATCCGGTCTTCCACTGGCAGGCGCTGGCAACGCGCCGGCCAACCGCGCCGGTGCTGGCGGACTACCTCGCACTGATAACACGCCCGGAGTCAATCCACTGCCGGGAACCGAAAACTGGTCGCCCAACGGCGGATTGCAAATCGCGGATCGCCGCGCGAACAACGGATATCCTACCGGGGCCCCCAGAGCCGGAGCTGGCGCCAGCTACGATCCTCGCGTCCCACCTTCACTGGGCGCCAGTGCCCTGTCGCAAGCCAGAGGCCCCAGTCCTAATTTTGGATCCGCACCGGGTTC
>JANQOL010000185.1 GCA_028289675.1 Pirellulaceae bacterium | reverse complement strand
AGGACTGCGGCGCTGTCCGTGGTGTAGAACGAAGCCGGGAGAATGCCCAAGCTGCTTGCGGCAGAAAGATCTGTGAACTCAGCCAATTTGCTCCCGTCTTCCCTGCGCCATAGCAGCAAGCGGTTTTGGTAGGGCGCGGGACACGCAGCAAAGAGCCCACAATCGAAACCATCCGCGAGCCCAAGAGTTTCACTATCTGCATAGAGGAAGACCTTCATCCTTCGATACACACCTTTGCGTGGGGGTGCCGAAGTCAAGGGAACAGGGATCTTTGGCGATGCACTCTTGCCGGAACCTTCGAAGGCTTGAACATTCCACTTGCCATCCTGGTCGCGGAATAGCGCTGACATAGTGCTGCCACCAGCTGCGAGGCTTCTGACGATGTCACTTGATTGCAGATCAAGTGCCGGAGAAGGAACGCTCCAGAGCCGCAACGTGCCGTCGTCCCCTCCTGACCAAAGTGCTCTTTGCTTAGCATCCCACAAAATGGAATTCAGCTTGCCTTGATGCCCGCGATAGTCGCCGACGCTCTGCATAGCGGTGCCAGCACTGACGGCGATCGTTGAGCTGGAAACACAGGCCACTAAATGATTTGCAATATCTGCATGCCAGCGAGAGGAAGAGGCTTCCAGACTGAGGGGCGCTGCTGGGCCAGCCCCGCAGCCCTCGAGTATGGTGCGTGCGCCGTCAGAGCTGCGTAACTCGGCAGTGGGATCCCAACTCCGCGTTGACGCTGCAAGGAAGAACAAATCTTTGCTGAGCGGTACGATGCCGCCGGCTTTCGTATCCTTCATGATCAGCGTTTTGAGTGGTTTGCCTGACTGTCCGTCCCATAACTGGACGCACCAATCGTTTTCGCCCAAAGGGCGCGCATGGGTGATGACCGAGCGGTCCGGTGACAGAGAAACGCTGTCATGCCGTTTGTCTTTGGGCGAGCGCGTTCCGTCACAACCCAGGACATCATCAGCCGCGACAAGAAGCTTGGCAGGTCCGTTTCCGACGTTCCAAACCGCTAACGTCTTTCTGGCCTGGCCCCACGACAAGAAAACTGTTTCCTGGCCGCCGAAGCCTGCGGAGAGATGGAAGTTTGTATCGATAAAGGGTGCATCGGTTTCGGCCAACAGCGATCCGGATTTGTTGTTCCCATCTACAGCCGCACTCAGTTTGAACACAGTTAACCTACTCCGCGCCGCCGTTGACCCACCTAACCCTTGCGCGAGCACCCGCGTACCGTCAGGCGCGAGCACATGTTTGAGCCGCCAATTATGGCCCGACCGCGAGAGATTATAGAGCGCGTCACCGGTATCAAGATCCACAACACGAAGAGATTTATCGAGGGTCCAAGTCCCATCGGATAGCTTGCGATCGGTGTTATCAAGTGTGTAGGCCAAGCCCGTCATTGCCAAGGGCCGCAGCCTACGGGACGAAGAGTACTTGCGCAGAACAGCTCCGGTGGAAGCGTTGACAAGCGCGACGGCCCCATCATCCAGATAGACGGCCACTTGTTTCTTTCGCGTGTGCCCCAAGTCATCAATGGGCTGGTCGAAGCGCGCGAGCGTTCGAACAGCTCTGCTCTCTCCCATGGCTCGGCGCAACGCCACCACAGCCTCTGGCACCACCGGCCGATCAGTCCACGATGATGTGTTAGCCAGATCGGCGGGCAGCGCTGTCAGAATCGTACGCCTTGCCTCTTCTAACCGTCCATCATCCATTGCCGACTGGGCATCCGAGGCAAGCTTCAACGACTGGGCCCGAAGTTCATTCTGTTGTGCCTGGTTCAGTTGGAAATAGGCGGCCGCCCCTGCAGCCATCAAAACAACGCTGGCAGCTGCAGCGAACATGCGTCTTCGTGCGATCCGCCGTTTTTCGCGTTGCCAAAGTGAGTCGAAGTCTGTCCCCACCAAACCGGCGACCACGCGCGTCAAGACACGCGGAAAGGTATCCTTCGTGGCGTCGGCCGCCAGTGGTTCGTCGCCATCGGCTCCCAGTTCCGCGTCGGCTGAGACGTGTCGGGTCAGTGCAGCCGGGAAGCACTCCTGTTCTGGATCTGCGGCAAACGGTTGCCCGCCGACAACGATGGCGAGCACCTTGGCGTCCTTGCCACGCTTCTTGAATTGACGAATTTCGAGATCAACCCACTTCGAGCGCGCGGAGTTGGGACTGCAGATGACGATGAGTACAGCCGAGTCATCGATGGCGCCTTCGAGTGCCGCACCGAGACTTGGTGCGCTCCCGAGCTCATCATCATCGCGAAAGATGCGGCCAATACGATTTCCGTTCTGACTTTCGGCGACCACGCCCTTCGGCAAGCGATAAGATTCAAGGGCCCTGTGCAGCCTCTTGGCCCAGACTTTGTCTTTCTGGCTGTAGCTTATAAAGGCGGCATAGCGGCTGGTCATATCTGTCTGTGTTGGCCAAAAAGTGAGCGAGGAGCAAGAGTGATCTCTGGTGAGCGAGCCCAACAGTTGATAGGTCATAGACGGCATTGGTCAACACGTTGACCGCAAAAATGAACCACCCTT
>JANQOL010000157.1 GCA_028289675.1 Pirellulaceae bacterium | reverse complement strand
CACATGCTCGATTCCGTTGCCGCCGCACCGCCGGATCCAATTCTGGGCCTCAGCGAGGCATTTCAGCGTGATGAGCGTCCCGACAAGGTCAACTTGACCATTGGCGTTTTTCGCGACGAGCAAGGCCAAACTCCGGTCTTGGAGTGTGTCAAGCGAGCCGAGCGGAAGCTGCTGGATGCAGAGACTTCGAAGGGCTACCTGGGTATTGCGGGCTACGTACCGTTTCAGTCGCTGGCCCGCGATTTGGTCCTGGGTGACTTGGTCGAATCGGAACGAGTTGCCGCTTTTCAAACGCCAGGCGGCACTGGAGCGCTTCGCGTAGCAGCGGATTTTTTGAGCAATAACTTCTCGGGGGCCAAGGTGTGGATGACGACCCCCACTTGGCCAAATCATCCGGCGGTCTTCGGTGCGTCCGGATTGGAATCCGGCGGGCTGAGATACTTGGCGGCCGACAAGACTAGATTGGACGTCGAGGGATACTTGGAGGACATCGATCGGCAAACGTCGCGAGGCGATATCATCTGCCTGCACGCCTGCTGTCACAATCCGACGGGCGTGGATCCAAGTGCCGAGCAATGGGATCAAATCGCGCGTTTGACGGCGGAGCGGGGACTATTGCCCTTGATCGATTTTGCCTACCAAGGTTTCGGAGAGGGCTTGGATGAAGACCGCGTGGGCCTACGAGCCCTTAGCCAGTATCACGACGAATACTTGGTGTGCAGTTCCTACTCGAAGAACTTTGGTCTCTACAGTGAACGAGTGGGAGCCTTGCTGGGAGTTTGCCGAGACGCCGACAGTGCTGCCGCAGTGACCAGCAGTCTCAAGCAATCCGTTCGCTGCAACTACTCCAATCCTCCGCGGCACGGAGGCGCGATTGTGGGGACGATTCTGGAGGACCAGGAGCTGACAGAGTTGTGGCGCGGGGAGCTGACTCAGATGCGGCAGCGCATTCGGCAAATGCGAGAGCAATTGGTGGAGGCGCTCCAATCGCAGGGCTGCCAACAAGACTTCTCGTTTTTGCTGAATCAGCGCGGCATGTTTTCGTTCAGCGGACTCACTCCGGTGCAAGCGGATTGGCTGCGCACCGAAAAAGCCGTGTATGTCTTGGGGAGCGGCCGAATCAACGTGGCGGGAATCACACCGGACAACTTGGAGCGTCTGAGCCAAGCGATCGCGGAGGTAGTCGGGCAAGTGCCGGTGTCTTCTTAGTCAGCGGGTGAACCGCCTAACGAGAGCTTTCGTCTCGCGTCAGCCGCTCACGGAATCTTGTGGAACGAGGTTGGTAGATGCACTACTTGATTACCGGTGGCTGTGGATTCATCGGCTCGCATTTGGTCGAAGCACTGCTGGCCAGCGGTCATCAGGTGACGGTCTTGGACGACCTCTCCACAGGAGCCATCTCCAACGTCCAAGCCATGGACGGGGACGACCGCTTGCAAGTTCTGATCGGCAGCGTCACCGATAAAGATCTCGTTCACGAAGCGGTCAGCCAATGCGATGCCGTGTTTCACTTGGCATCCGCCGTGGGTGTGCAGTTGATCATGGAACGCCCGGTGGAGACCATTGACACGATCGTGACCGGTACGCAGCTCGTGCTGGAACGGGCCAATCGTTATCGCAAGCCGGTGTTGCTGACTTCGACATCCGAGGTGTATGGCAAATCCACGAGCGTTCCCTTCCAAGAAGATGGCGACCGGCTGGCGGGACCAACCACCAAGCACCGGTGGGCCTACGCGTGCGCCAAGGCGCTCGATGAATTTCTGGCGATGGCCTATTGGAAATCCAGCCATCTGCCGGTCGTGGTGGTCCGCCTGTTCAACACTGTTGGTCCGCGGCAGACGGGACAGTACGGGATGGTCATTCCCCGCTTTGTGCAGCATGCCCTCTCCAATGAGCCGCTGCAGGTCTTCGGCGATGGCCAGCAGTCACGTTGCTTCTGTCACGTCGCGGATGTCGTGCGCGGTTTGATCCAATTGATGGACTGCGATCAAGCCAACGGGCAAGTGGTCAACTTGGGTTCTACACAAGAAGTGTCCATTCGCGAATTGGCCGAAAAAGTGATCGCTCACACAGGCAGTCAATCAAAGATTCAGATGCGTCCCTACGACGACGTCTTTGGACCCGGGTTCGAGGACATGCAGCGGCGTGTGCCATCCATTGAGAAGGCCAGGCAGTTGGTCAATTGGCTGCCTGAACGCGATCTGGATCAAATCTTGACCGACGTGGTAGCCGGTTTGCGGACCAATTAGGCCAGTTCGACCTTTCTTTGTGCTCGGTCGGCTTTTGGCGACACAGGTCTGTGACTTCGGCTGCTGTGGCAAATGGCGAGAAGCCGGTACACTAGGTGGCGTGCGGCGCAGGCTACTTGTTCTAACGACGCGCACGCATCGGAAACGCGAACATCGTTTTTAGGAGCGAATTCTATGTCAGCCGTAGCTCAAAATTCGGCGTCGGTATTGATTGACGGTCATTGGCAAACGGCTGACGCTAGTAGTTACTTTCAGTCCCATGACCCGGCTACCGGCGAGGCGTTGCCGGAGCAGTTTCCGGTGAGTAGTTGGACCGATTGTGATAAGCTGCTGGACGCCGCCGCGCAGGCTGCCCAGCAACTGCGGCAGGTTCCGCCGGAGCAAGTTGCCAAGTTCTTGGACACCTATGCCGACTTGCTCGACGAACATAACGAGGAGCTTTCGGCGTTAGCCAGCCGGGAAACAGCCCTACCCGCTCCAACGCGGTTGAGCAAAGTCGAGTTGCCGCGCACGTCCGGGCAACTCCGCCAAGCCGCTCAAGCGGCCCGCACGGGGTCTTGGGCGCTGCCAACGATTGATCGGGCTGCCAACATTCGGTCCTGCTATCAACCTCTGGGGCCGGTTTGTGTATTTGGACCGAACAACTTTCCGTTTGCGTTCGGTAGCGTGTCCGGCGGTGATTTTGCCGCAGCAATCGCCGCTGGGAATCCAGTGATTGGCAAGGCGAACACATCGCATCCTGGGACCACGAAGCGCTTGGCGGAGTTGGCCAGTGAAGCGGTTCTTCAAGCCGGTTTGCCTCCAGCGACGGTGCAGTTGATCTATCGTCTGTCGCATGATGATGGAGCGCGTTTGGTCGCTGATCCACGACTGGCGGCGGTGGGCTACACCGGTAGCCGCAGCGCTGGACTGGCTCTGAAGTCCGCGGCGGATCA
>JANQOL010000115.1 GCA_028289675.1 Pirellulaceae bacterium | reverse complement strand
AGCTTGCACAATGGTTTGCAATATCCGGCCGCGCTGGTAGGCCAGGATCCAGACACCGATATCGCGGTCTTGAAAATCCAAGCTCCCGAACAAGAATTGATGCCGGTGGAGTTGGGAGATTCGAACGGACTACGGGTGGGGCAACGTATCTATGCCATTGGCAATCCGTTTGGGCTAGAACGTAGTATGTCCACCGGCATGATCTCCAGCTTGAACCGCCAAATTCCATCGCGTGAGCGGCGCACCATGCGCTCATTGATCCAGATTGACGCGTCCATCAACCAAGGCAACTCGGGCGGCCCGTTGCTCAACACCAAAGGCCAATTGATTGGCATGAACACAGCCATCATGAGCAGCGACGGAGACAGCGCTGGAGTCGGGTTTGCCATTCCAGCCAGTACCATCGCGCGCATTGTTCCCCAGTTGATCGAACATGGACGAGTGATTCGCCCGACCATCGGAATTACTCGCGTCTACGAAAACGAGCAAGGCTTGCTAATCGTGACACTCACCGCCGGAGGACCGGCCGAGCAAGCTGGGCTGCAAGGATTTCGATTCGTCAAAAAGACGTTTCAACAAGGCCCCTATCGATACGAACAAGAAACCATCGATACTTCTCGAGCGGATCTTATCCTGGCCGTCGACGGACAGCCGGTCAAAACCGCCGATCAACTGTTGGAGCGTATCGAAACCAAACAGCCTGGCGAAACAGTAACTCTGACGGTTGTACGAGATGGCCAGAAGCTATCCGTTCCACTCGTCCTGGGCCAATCGACTTGATCGTGCAAGCGTCTCAAGATTCAACTCCATAGCCAACTCCAAATCGAAGGAATACGATCATGTCGAACTCGCAACACAGACTCCTGCCGCTCACGTTGTGCCTGGTGAGTTGCTGGATCGGCACCGTCGCGGCTCAATCACCGCCCAACAGCGATTCGACGTCCACCGCTGCAACATCGAAGCCGACACCGGGCTCCATTGAACAGTTGTCATGGATCGCCGGACATTGGCAAGGCGAAGCTATGGGCGGGAAGTTTGAAGAAACTTGGAATCCTCCCTTCGCAGGCGCGATGATGGGCATGTTCAAGTTCGCTGAGAACGACAAGGTCGTTTTTTACGAGTTGCTAACGATCGTTCCCTCCGGTGACTCCTTGATGCTGCGTCTAAAGCACTTCAATCCCGAACTGGTCGGTTGGGAGGACAAAGCCGAAACCGTGGATTTTCCACTGATCAAGATCGACAAGAACATCGTAGCTTTTGACGGACTCACGTTTCGCCGCGTCAACCGGAACACAATGCACATCACGGTCCGCACTAAAACAGATGACGAAATCGGACAGCTCAAGTTCGAGTGTCATCGAGTGCGAAAGAGCAAGGCTGACCAAGACTCCCCGGCGCGAGCTGATAACGCTACACCAGAGAAAAATTAGAACATTTTTACTATTGGTTGTGCCTGTTTTCTACGACGGCGAGCGACCACCATCGTTGGTGACTTCAGCCAGATGCCCGGGCAACTCGCGGCCAAGCTTCGGGACGTGCTCTAAGCTGGCTGCAGGCCACGCAGTGTGCCGGTGCTGGTGGCAAAACGATCGACCGGCAACCCCATCCGCTGCAGCATCGAGACAAACAGATTCGGCAACGGATAGTTGTTGTCGCGGTCAAATGCCAAGTGCTGTCCGTGTCGGAAGCCACCACCCGCGAATAAAACGGGGAGATTGGTGGTGACATGGGTGTTGGCGTTGCCCAAGTTGCTGCCGTAGACAACCATCGTTCGGTCTAGCAGCGTATCCTGTTCTTCTTGAATCGCCCTCATGTCAGCGAACAGGCCATCCAGCAGCCGCATGTGCCATTGATCGATGGCCTCCAGCTGCTTGAGCTTACTTTCGTTCTTGCCGTGGTGGGAAAGATTGTGATAGCCGTCGGTGATGTGGACGCCATCGACGTCGATCGCCGGTGAATTCACGCTATCCAGCAACAACGTCACCGCGCGAGTGGAATCCGTCTCCAGTGCCAGTCGCGCCATGTCGTACATCAGACGAACTTTGTCCATGTAGTCTTTCGGATCTTCGGGATTCAAGGGCGCATCTTGTTGTGGTTTGGGTTTGGGAACATGCTCCCACTGTTGCGCGGCAGCCAGCCGCTGCTCCAATTCACGAACGCCAGTCAAGTACTGATCAACGCGCTGCCGATCTTTTGGACCGAGCCCGCGTTGCAGTGACCGCGTTTGATCAGCGACCGCATCCATCACGCTTTGGCCCAAGCTCAAGCGGCGCACTTGGGCGCGAACATCAGCTTCCGAACCTTGCAAGAACAACTGCTCATACACTTGCCTTGGATTCTCTTGGCAAGGAATCAGGACACCCGCTCCTGTCCAAGACAGACTTCGCTGGCCTTGCTTGACGTTGACGCCTAACGTCATCGACGGAAACCGGGTGCGATGACCAACTCGTTCGCTAATAAACTGATCTAGAGAAATCGTATTTCGAAAACCACCGCTCCCTGGGTGCGGAGCGGCCGTCAAAAAACATATATCAGCAGGGTGTCCACCGTCGACGTCCGGGTGCCAAACACCACTGAGCACCGTGAAGTGTTCGCGGTGTCGCTGCAAGGTCTCAAGATAAGGTGACAACGTATAGTCCGATCCGTCCTCCTGCGGAAAGAACTTGTCTGGCAGTAGCCCCAAGTTATTGCAAATGCCTAGCATCCGTCGCGGCACTTCGGTCGCTTGCTTTCGCTCTGCCGCGGAGAGCACCGCCGGCCGCATGGCATCCAGCATTGGCAACGACAGCCCCACGCCCAAACCTTGCAAGAAGGTGCGTCGAGGCAAGCTACAATTCTTTAGAAAGACTGGCATGGCAAGCTACTTGTTCAAGAACATCCGGCTGGAAACAATTTCGTGAATTAGGGAACGGACTGGAAACCCTTGGGATTGTTGACGATCCAGGATCTGTTGCACCTCGCGACGATCGCTAAAGCGGGGAGGCGCCCCAGTGGCATAGGTTACCAGTTGGTCGACAAGATTCTGAGCGATCTCGCGCTCGCGCGCCAACAGCAACCGTTTCAGTTCCCGAACGTCGGCAAAACTCTCCCCGTCAGGCAACTCGCCCGATGGCTCCACCACCGGACCGAGCGAAAAGCGAAAAGGCTGGCCATTTTTCCCAAATCCTGGGACTGGCTCGCCATCCTGGAGACTGCGGTAGGCCGTGCGATACCCACCCACCACGTCAAAACTCTCCAACGCAAAACCCGCGGGGTCAATGATTCGGTGGCAGGCATTGCAGCTGTCATCGGCGCGGTGACGGGCTAACTGCTCACGAATGGTAGTCGCGCCCCGCGTATCCGGCTCGATGGCGGGCACGCTGGCAGGTGGAGGCGGCGTACTTATCCCCAACAGCCGCTCGTTGACCCAAGCACCTCGCACCACCGGCGACGTAGTCGTCCCGTTGGCGGTGACTTTCAAAACGCTGGCCTGAGTGAGTACCCCGCCACGAACACTGTCGTCGGGAAGCGCGACCCTCCGCAGGTGCGCTCCTTCAAACGAAGGTAAGTCGTAGTGCTTGGCCAGGCGTTCGTTGACGAACGTAAAATCGGAATCAATCAAGTTGGCAACCGGCAGGTCCTGCGCGATCAGCTCGGAGAAAAACAGCTGAGTTTCCCGCAGGGCCGCACTCACCAGAGCATCGTCCAGATAGTAGTCCGGATAGAGCTGTTCATCGGGCGACGTATCGTTGATCTTCCGCAGGTCGAGCCAGTAGTCGAGAAATGCATCCACAAAACGTCGGGACCTGGGAGATTCCAGCAATCTTTCCACCTGTTCGCGCAGCACTTCGGGCCGTGACAATTGGCCCTCGTTGGCAATCTGAACAAGTTGGTCGTCGGGTGCCGAGTTCGCTAGGAAGAAACTCAACCGATGCGCGATAGCCAGCTCGCTCAACGGTCCAGGCTGCTCCTGCAGACATAGATACCGGGGCGAGCACAGGATGGCCGAGTAGGCGGTCAGCATGGCATCGGAAAACGGCAGGTCTTCACGCAAGGCCAATCGCACGACCTCTGCAAAACGCTCGACATCGTCTTCGTTCGCTGGCTGTTCATAGGCGGCATTTAGAAACTGCCGCAACAACCGGCGCGCGTCCTTCATAGGCGTATCGGTCGCCACGATGGATTGCGCTGCAGCGCCGGCTTGTGGCACTTGCAACGGCAGGTCATCAAACAACAAGCGATGTCCCACCGGCGGCCACTCGGTGGTCATCGGACCTTCGACTTCCATCCAGTTAAAGGCCACTCCCGGCATGCCATCCTTTTCCGCCAACGGGTTGTGCCAGTTTGGAGGACGTGAACGGAATAGACGAACCGCATCAGGTTGGATGGTCTCTCCAGCCAGCAGCCACACCTCCAATTCTTGAACACCAGGTTCAATCTGAAAATCGAAACTCCCCAATTGCCTGAGCTGCCGTGGAGGCAACATGGAATAGATGGTCACAGGTTCGGAACGACGTCCGCGAGAGACCTTCTCGCGGTCTGGACGCCACCATCGCTTGTCTTCTCCCACGGCCCAAAAAGTGTAACCCTTGAAGCGAAGCAAATATCTTCCCGCAACCGGCGCCTTGAACTCGCTGAAACGGATCTCAATGGGTTCATAGCTACTGGCCACCACTCCAAAAGCCTCGCGTTCGCGCAAATCGGAATCGGCGTCCCCGACCGTGAACGGATGCTTGGAGTCGCGCAGCACCGCAACGTCCGCTTGATAATCGATCAAAGGAAAGGTTGCTCGTTCGGGACTACGATTGAACGGATTGTAGTGGACTCGCCTAGAGAAACTCGATTGTTCGCGGGCATAGTAGCGAACGATGGTCTTTGGTGGCGGGTCTTGATCCCGAGCCAGTACCTCGCGTAGCGCGTAGTTTGCAGCTTGCAGGTAACGCTGCAGATTGACGTGGGATACATCCAACGCCTCACCCGGCTTGTTGAATCGGTGCACTTCACCGTCTTCGGGCAGGATCGTGGCCAGCTGCAGCCACGGCGCTTGCAGTAGATCCCGCAAGCTGTTTTCGTATTCCCATCGATTCATTCGCCGCCATACGGCGCGCCCCTCGGCGGCAACTTGTTGTCGATCGAGTTCGATGAGTTTCGTTTCCAATGGAGGCAGCAAGGATTGGCGCAGTTCCTTTGGCAATCCTCCGTCCGGCGGCATCTCACCAGCCTGAATGCGATCAAAAACGCGGACCCAAGTCTCCAGTTCGGACGCTGGCGATTGGCCCAAGCTAAGTGGTTGGAGTAGCGAACCGAGTTCCAAATCGCCCGCGGGATCGTCCCCGCCATGGCAATCCAAACAGGACTCCACCAACTGCTGCCCAACCTTCTTCAAATCAGACGCGCTGGCTGCCAAGTCGCCCGCGAAAACTCCGGTCATCAAGCCACTGATCCAAGCGATGATGCCCAGCAGCGAACGGTGACCGACATTGCGTGGCCAGTATGTGCGAGCTGCTTGTTCTACGCGCATGGAAGGCACCTTGAGAGGTGGAATCAAAGTGGCAGCTGGGCAGTTGGGTGGGTATTGGATCAGTTCTCGGCAAACGCACTGCCTAGAGCGCTTGCCGAATCGTTGCGTCTGCATTCGCCGAAACGCGTCAATTCATGACGCAGGGAGGGTGGGTTCGCGAAGTGGCCTTCGCGGCGAAACAGTTCGGCTACTCCAGTATAGCAACTGGTGGCGGTGGATTTCCACCAGTTTGATTCACACGGCAAGTTTCGGTGTAGTGCCTGCAACGGGCGGATATGCAATACGCGTTGAAAACCCCAACTAGAGCATTTTGACTTTTGATGTGCCCTGTTTTTGACGAAATGAGCAACCATTCCGTTGATGGCGCGGGCCATAGGTCCGTGACGCTCGCACTAGTCGTCGATTGAGATCTCTGCCTGTTCGGTGGCAATCGACGTTGCCAACTGCCGCTTCGTTTCCCAAGCTCGATAGCCGGCCATCGTCAAACCGACAAACGTCAACCCCATCAGTCCTAATGACATGTACATGATCCAGTTGTGTTCCTGCGCCAGCAGCTGCTTGGCAGCGGCAAAGAAAACGGAGAAGCTAACCGTCAGGACCAACAGCGTCTGAATGGTCAACGGTGTGCTGCGCGTCGCCTCGTCACGGACAAACAGATTTATCTGGACCAGGGTCACTACACTGGCAATCACCTGCTGGATAATGAACACCGTGCCAAACGGCTGCGCTGCCTTGTGGGGTCCCCATTGCAGCACAAAAGCTTCCAAGAGAAACAGGGATATCGCCAGCAAGGGAGTGGAACAGCCAACCAGCATCAGCCAGCGGTTACGGCGCCGCCATCCTATTACGAGCACCAAGATGCCAGTGAAGGAGCAGATCCAGCCCGTGACCAAAATGGTCTCGATTTCGTGAGCGGCAATGTAGGTGCACACCGCCAGGGTCATGACGTGCAGGGCTGGCAGCAACATGTACCATGGCCACGGTCTTCGCCACCAACTCCGATTGCTATTTGTCGTCAGAGGATCGATCATTCGCCTGCAACTCGGGCACCTTGTCTTGGTGCATCCACTTGGTCAACAGAGGCGATAATAGCGCACATACCAGTCCGGAAGCGAGCGCTACCAAGCAAATCTTGAAGAACACATCTCCATAAATGTCGACCGTTTCCGATGGCGGCGGGAAATCGGACGCCGAGGCGCCTTCGACGCTGGTGAACTGGGATATGACGCCGGCCAGATACTGGCTGAAGGCAGTCGCCAAGAACCAGGCACCCATCAGCGTGCTAACCAGCACTTTGGGGCTCAATTTGGTCATCGTCGACAGGCCGACTGGCGACAAGCACAATTCGCCGGTGGTGTGCAACATGATGCCTAGTGTCAGCCAGCCCATATCCACCATCCCCTGTTCATTGCAGTTCTGGGCGCCCATCCACAGCGCGCCAAAGCCCAACCCGAGCTGCAGTAAGCCGAATGCAAACTTCAACGGAGCGCTGGGTTCCCAGCCGACGCTTCGCAGCCGCGCCCATATCCAGTTGAAGGCCAACGCATACAGCAAGATGAAGATCGCGTTGAAGGCTTGAAAGACGGTCGTGGGGATTTCAGACAGACGCTGCGCAATTCCCATCCCCACGTTGCTTTCCGAGACCGGCCAGCTGATATCAACAGCATCAACTTCCTCATATTCCTTGATGACATTGCGTAGCCCGTCCAAGTCCGACAAGGTAAAGACCTCGCCATTTCGCTCGAAGCCCAACTGAGCTTGTGTTGGTTCTAAACGAATGGTCTCGCCAACCATGGATTGCGCCACGGATTCAGCTTCGGACACGCGATCAATATTTCGATCCGTAAAATTATTCATGCTGCTGCCAGCCTGTTCAAAGAAGGCGAAGAACAGCATTTGGAAGAAGATCAACGTCAGCGCTGTGATCATTCGCTCGCGGCGAATTTTGTCCAGCTTGGACGTCTCCATAAGTAGATAGCTCACAGCGATCACGCCCAGCAGCGTCAACACCAGCCCCGCCGGTTTGCTAACCTCTTCCAAGAAGATGCCGGCGATATTGCCAACAAACGAATTGCCTTCTCCCTTAACTTTGTCGATGAAATCGGATGAAATCATCTGGTACGGCTCACCACGCAACTTGAGTTCGCTCGTAATGCCTTCGCGCCTCACGACCTCAATCACCGATTCATCCACGCCAAACTTCTCCAGCATGGCGATTCGGTCGGCTAGACGTTCTTCGTTCGTCGGAACCGGAATGGGCTGGCCCGTGGCCTCATCCACTGGCGGAGACGTGAAGGGCGAAAACCCAGACACCAGTAGGCCAAACACGGGAATGGCGATGGCTATTCCTAGATAGATTTTCCAATCGTGCCGCGCGTCCATGCCCTGCGGACGCGCCCCAGCCCATTTGGGCAATCCACCTTTGGCCAAAGCTCGACAGGCAATGACAGCCGAAATCATCAGACAAGCGCCAACGAACACGTTGATGCAGATTGAGTAGATGTTGTCGGGGCGAAAGAACAACAGTCCCAACAAAGAAACGATGGCCGCGGACATAATCAGCACCGAGGTTATTCGATTGGGCATGACAAAGACGGCCAGCCCGATGAGCATTCCGAAGGTAGCCAGTCCAAATCCCAAGTGCCAACCGTAGGTTTCGCCCACGTAGCCGCACAGCAGCGGGCTCATCGCTGCCCCCAAGTTAATTCCGGTGTAGAAGATGTTGAATCCATCGTCTCGCCGCTTGTCGCCCGGAGCGTACAAGATGCCAACTGAGGACGACACGTTCGGCTTAAAGAACCCATTGCCGGCGATGAGCAACGCCAAGGCCAGGAAGAATGGCAGCTCGGCTTCAATCGTCATCAACAGGTGACCGGCTGCCATGAGCAGTCCGCCAATGACCACCGCCAGCCTCTGTCCCAGGATCCGGTCGGCCAACATGCCGCCGATGAAAGGAGTCATGTAGACCAATGCCGTGTAAGCTCCATAGACGGTGTAGGCTTGGTCATCGCCATACCCCAAGAAGCCCTTGATCATGTACAGCACCAACAACGCGCGCATGCCGTAGTACGAAAACCGCTCCCACATCTCGGCAAAAAACAACGTGTAGAGGCCGGCGGGATGCCCAAAGACACGGGGCTGATTGGCAAGATCGGCAGATGACATGGATGGCGTTGCTTTCTACAGATTTCCTAAACCACGGAAGCGGCCGCAGCCGTCAAATCCATTGGACGAGTGATTGTAAACTTCAGGCAGGTAAGCCAACGGGCGGGCGATGGCCCGAGAGGGACCAAAGCCCGAATGACCGAGCGACACAGTGACCGAACAACAGTGATCGACCGACACGCTCACCGAGCAACACAAGGGACAACATTCCTGTGTGGATATAAGTGCCTGAGGAGATGATGTGCCTTAGGACCCGGTGTTGGTGCTGTTGTCGTCGGGGACTTCAGGAGAGGAGCAGCCCCGAGTGTACTCGATTCACGAGTCCGAAAAAGACCGATCTCAGCGTCTAGCCGAATTCTCAAAAACGAGTTAGGCGATAAGGATGTGGCTTGACATGCGGCGCCGCGCCCGCCAGCAACTCGCTGATCAAGCGGCCTGTGGCGGGGGCCATGCTCAGCCCCAGCATGTTGTGGCCCGTGGCTAACCACACGTTGTCCCATGCCGGACAACGGTCGATAATGGGCAAACTGTCGTAAGTCATCGGACGCCAGCCAAACCAGGTTTCCAACTCGGGTTCGCAATGCGGCTCGTGCAAGTAGTGCTCGGCGCCCTGGCGCAACAATGCCAAACGATCCGGACGAATTCGTTCGTCGTAGCCGGCGAACTCCATAATGGATCCCAATCGGTATCCTGAACGCATCGGTGTCACCGCAACGCGGTGCTCGGGGAAGATCATCGGAATCTGCGGGCAATTGGCCGGCCGCGACATCGTGATCGAGTAGCCCTTGCCTGGCTGGATGGGAATGCGGCATTGAAGTTGAGCGTTCAACAGTGGCGTCCAGGCTCCAGTCGCGAATACGAACGCGTCCGCCGCAACTCGATCGCCACCGGTATCGATGGCCGTAGCCTTTCGTCCGCTGGCATCGACGCCGCGAAAATCGACATATTCCCGGAAGCTGACTCCGGCGGCTTCCATGCAGCTCCGCAGTTCACTGAGAAACCGGTCGGGACGTAAATGTGCGTCATGCTCAAAGTACCAACTACCGGCGATGTCTTCACGAATCGCTGGTTCCAAATCCGCTGTTTCTGCCCCCGTTAATCGAACAGCGGGTTCGCCAAACTGCGAGGCCAGTAGTTCGTTGGTAGGCTCGTAAGCTTCCCACTCCGCAGCATGCCGATACGTAAACAACAGCCCTTTGGTCTGCCACTCGCAGTCCAGTTCATTGTCGGCAATCAGTTGACGATATTCGCGCATGCTGGACGTCAGCAGAGCTTGAATGGCATGGGCGGCTTGCAGCATGTCTCTGCGATTGCAACGTCTTGCAAAATTCCAAAGCCAACGCCACAGTTCCGGGTCCAGTCGCGGTCGAATGCGGAAGGGACCGCCGGGCGTCAGCATCGCTTTGAACGCTTGCTTGATCGCGCCCGGTTCCGTCAGTGGCAATACATGGCTGGGGCAGATCAGTCCGCA
>JANQOL010000048.1 GCA_028289675.1 Pirellulaceae bacterium | reverse complement strand
ATGAAAGTGGTACGTGAGCTGGGTTCAGACCGTCGTGAGACAGGTCGGTCCCTATCTGCCGTGGGCGTTCGAAACTTGAGGAGATTCAACTTTAGTACGAGAGGATTTGGTTGGACGAAGCTCTGGTGTACCAGTTGTCACGCTCGTGGCACGGCTGGATAGCTAACTTCGGAAAGGATAAACGCTGAAAGCATCTAAGCGTGAAGCCCGCTCCAAGATTAGGTTTCGTAAGCTGTTTACAGCGAAAGTCCCCTGGAAGACTACCAGGTTGATAGGCCAGATGTGTACGCACGGTAACGTGTTTAGCTTACTGGTACTAACGGACGAAAACTTGACCACCGATATTTTGCACTCTCAAAATCGGTGAGCCAGCTCGATGATTATCGATGTCAACGACTCGCAACGAAGCGAGTCCCACTCCAGCACGATGCCAACTACCAATCAACTCACAGGCCTGAACAGGCGCATAGGCTGTTCAGGTCTTTCCGGTGACCATATCTGAAAGGTTATACCTGTTCCCATCCCGAACACAGAAGTCAAGCTTTCAGAGCCGATGATAGTGCCCACCAGTGCGAAAGTAGGTATTGCCGGGTTTTAAAAAGCCTTTCAGACGTTGTCTGAGAGGCTTTTTTCGTATCGGCCCCGCACACCTCTTCAGACAAACGGGGACGCGGCACAAACCGCACACCAAAGTCGGTAGAACGATCGCGGGCTGCCCCCAGTCTTCACGAAGAGCTATCTGTTGGCGACCAACATCGCTCGCACCGGGGCTGGATACCCCTCGATGGTAAGCGTGGCATCACTGGGATCCAGAAAGTCGGACAACGACTCGAACATCATCCATGGAGTGCGGCGCTGCTCGGCCGCCGTCGTCCGGCTAACATCGACCACCTCTACAGAACGAAAGCCCGTCCGCTGAAGCCACGTTTTAAGCAGCGATATAGAGGGGATAAACCACACATTTCTCATTTTGGCGTAGCGATCCGACGGAGTAAGCGCGTTGGATTCTGTGGACTCCAAGACCAATGTCTCCAACAGCAGCTGGCCATCCGGTCGCAAGGCAGACATCAACTTTTGCAGATGATCGATGGGGCTGGGCCGGTGATAGAGCACCCCCATCGAACTGACGATGTCGAAAGCTGACAGGTTGTCCGGCAATTCGCTGTCCGTGATCGGCAGAACAAAGTGCCTGTTGCGGAACTCAGTGTCATATTTCCGGGCCACCTCAAACTGCATCACGTACAACAAGAATGGGTCGCAGCCCAGCACCCATTCCGCTCCCGCGTCCAGCATCCGCCAACCGTAGTAGCTGTTGCCACAACCGACGTCGAGCACGGCCTTTCCTTGAAAACTGAGATTGTCAGTAATGCGATCCCACTTCATGTCAGACCGCCATTCTGTATCGACGTCCAAGCCAAAAAAACGGAAAGGCCCCTTGCGCCACGGATGAAACTGCATCAGCGTTTGCCTCAGCTCTTCCTCGGCTACCTCCACGCCCGCCGCATCGATGGCTACCCTGGCGGACCCCGCGTAAACCGCACTGCCGCCTCCAGGCGGTAGGCCGTGCCAAGCGGCAATCCATTGTTTCAACGTCCCGTGGTAGGACGTGGAGAACCGCTGGGCGCAGATCTCTCGTAGCTCTTTAGCCCAAACTTCGTGCCCAATTTCACGGAGACGTGTAACGAGTGACTCTCGGTCAAACAGCTTCGCACTCAAGTTTCGGACTTCACAGCTAGCATCGAGGCAAAATTGAAGCACTGGAACCAGGGCACGATGGTCGAAAATCCAATCGCTTCCAAACGTTCGATGTGCTCGCCCATGGTCTCGGGTACCAACTGTTGTTCCAAGGCGGTTCGCTTTTGCGCGATTTCCATTTCGCTGTAGCCATTGGCTCGCTTGAAGTCCAAGTGCAGGTTCGTCAGCCAGTCTTGTTGCTCAGGTTGGGCGAATCGCAGTTTCTCCGACACTAGCAGTGCTCCTCCAGGCAACATCCCCTGGTAAACTCTTTGTAGCACATCACGACGCTGCGCTACGGGCAGGAATTGCAAAGTGAAGTTCAGCACGACAAACGATGCATTTGAGAACTGCACGTCGCGCATGTCCGTTTCCAATATTTCGACTCGAGCTCCACCGCCGTTTGAATCCACCGACGTCAGTTTTTCCCTCAAGCGGCTGACCATCGCGGTCGAGTTGTCGATCGCATAGATCTTGCAGTCGCCGGGCAAACGAGGTCGCATCAACAGCGTGGCGGCCCCCAGCGAGCAACCCAGGTCGTAGACGTGGGAATTGGTGACGACGAATCGCTCTGCCAATTGCTCGATCATCGACAGGATCGACCCGTACCCCGGCACTGAGCGCGAGATCATATTAGGGAAGACACGCGCCACCTCGTCGTCGAATTGGAAGTCACCAACCCGCCGGTGATCGGTTTGAAAAACTCGGTCTACTGATTCCATTTTTCCGTCCAATAACCAGTGCAGAAGAGTGAGAGCATTTTTACTCTGGGGTGGGTTTGTCTTCAACGAACAAGCAAACAACAACGTTAATGACCTCCGCCATGGGCACTTGCGACTCGCTATTTGAGACCGACAAAGCTACTGTCCGTGCTTCCGACAGCGTGTTCAGATGCTCTTCGAGGGGCCAATGTCGAATCCAAGTCGATTAACTGGATGTAAGGGTCCCTAATCTTCCAAAACCCGCCTGAAACCGCCTAAAAAGTTAAAATGAGTAAATCTGCTAAGATTTGCCAGAAAAGCGGCCTGGCGTATTGAGCTTAGGTTCAACACCTGTATTTTATGTACTCGTCAGAAGTGACTCCTAAGCTGTAGCTTCCCACGGTGAGGTAGGAAATGAGACTCGTTTGCTTGACACTCTTGCTTGCCATGTGCCCGCTCGCATCGGCCAATGCTAGTTTGGTGATTACTGGTGCGTTTGACGGTGGTTTGCCTGGTGGTGAACCCAAAGTCGTTGAACTGTACGCACTGAATGATGTTGCGGACCTGAGCATTTATGGCGTCGGAGCGGCCAACAATGGCGGTGGCACCGATGGCGTCGAGCTAGTTTTGAGCGGAGCCGCGACCGCTGGAGATTACCTTTACATCGTAGAAGACGATGGCCAAGGCGCTTTGGGTGTCGGATTTGCCAGTTACTTTGGTTTCACTCCAACGCACATTTTCGATGGAAGTTTCTCTGGCGGCGGTGCGGCGAGCATCAACGGCGACGATGCCATTGAACTGTTCCAAGATAACACCGGTGCATTCGCTGGAGCGGAGACGGTGATTGACGTGTTTGGTGACATCAACACCGACGGAACTGGAACGGCATGGGATTACCTCGACGGTTGGGCGTATCGGAACGACACCACCGGCCCCGATGGATCGACGTTCAACATCGCCAATTGGTCGTTTTCAGGCACTAATGTGACGGACGGTACCACATCAAACGCAGATGTGACACCTCCGTTCCCCATTGGAACTTTCACAGCAACGGTTGCCGCAGTACCCGAGCCAAGCTCACTGGTACTCACGATGCTGGGCGTCGTAGGTGTTTGCCGCCTTCGTCGACGCAGCAACTAAGCAATCCACCCACGATACAATTGTTCGCTTAGCGCAACAATGATGCCAAACACTTGATACAAAAGCCCAGCCGAAACGCTGGGCTTTTTTCGTTTGGGGGATTGCCGTTGTCGAATCGCGCCGAAAACATCACATTGACGACTGAGTGCGTCGCAGAATCAGATTGGTCTTGAAGAACGTTCGAAAAGGAACCGCACATATGTCCAACGCATCGATCGATAGCCTGATTCAATCCGGGACCAAACTCTATCTGGATTCCATTGATCCGCAACTTGTAGAACAAAATCTTGCTTGGGGTGCCGTGGGGGCCACGAGCAATCCCATTATTGTGGCCGGGCTCATTAAGTCTGGGCGATTTGACGAGCAGCTTGACAGCTTGCTCAAATCCGACCGACCTGACGCTGACATCGCCTGGGAAATCACAGATCAATTGGTGCGCCAAGCTCAGGAGGCATTTCTGCCCGTGTGGGAAGCCTCCGGCGGGAACGCCGGTTGGGTCAGTTTCGAGTTAGACCCCTTGATAGAGGACCCTGAGCTGAATCTACCGCATGCCGATCGCGTGGAGCAGTACATTGAATTGGGACAAAAGTGGTCCGCCGGTCACGCCAACCGCATGATCAAGGTCCCCGCCACGGCGGCCGGATTGGATTGCTTGTCAACGCTAAGTGCCAAGGGTGTCACGTTGAATGTGACACTGGTCTTCACGATGGATCAATATGTGCAAGCACGCGACAATGTGTGGGCTGGTGCGCAGCAGCGAGCAAATCTCGAGCAGTTCAAAAGCGTGTACAGCATCTTTGTGTCTCGTGTCGACCAGTACACGGCCCAGCACGCCACAGGCTTGAGCGGTACCGCACAAGGTCAGGTCGGCATCGCTAATGCCAAGCAGATATGGGCCGCGAACCAAGATTTTTGGTCGGGGCATGCAACGCGTCTGCAGCAAGAGATCATTTTTGCCAGTACTGGAACCAAAGATCCCAGCGACCCACCCGCTAAATATGTAGCCGCCTTGGCGGGCAGCGACATCCAAACCAACCCACCGGCAACGAATGCCGCCGTCGCTGACAGTTCACTGGAGTTTGCCAGCCAGGTCGATGTGCCGACCAGCCCCGACATTCTGAACAACATCTCGCAGCACGTCGACTTCAGCCACCTCCACCAAACGCTCATGAGCGAAGGGGTGGCTAAATTTGTGGCCCCTCAACAGCAACTGCTGGAGACAATCGGTAGTAAACGCCGTGAGCTAACAACCAGCTAGCCTGGAACGCGTACTCGTCCGTTGGGAGCCGGCGACAACATCACGACACTGCCAAGTTAGCAACTCAGGTACGAGCTGCACTAGAATCTTCTCACCAGTTCGTCGGCAGAAAAACGCACTTTGACGGCCTGGGCCTGCGCGTCTTCCGGATGACGGTAGCCCACTGCGCATCCGACGACCGTGGTGTAGTCGGAGCCGTGGAACCCCAACAGCTGGTCATATGCCTGGGCGTCAATGCCCTCCATGGGACAAGTGTCAACGTTCAACATGGCGGCCGCCACCATCAACTGTCCCAACGCGATATAGACTTGCCGCGCGTTCCAATCCAGGTGGCTATCCATCTTCTCGACGGTCGACACCAGCACGCGGCGGTAACCATCCATTGCATCGGCGGCCAAGTTTCTGGTCTCAGTCACCGAACTCATGTAACGTTCCACGTACTCGGCATCCATGGTGCGCCGCGCCGCCAGGACGACCATATGAGAACAGTCCAGGGGTTGTTGCTGCCCCCAAGAAATAGCCGGCAGTTTTTTCTTGACTTCCTCATTGGTGATAACGGCAAATTGCCATGGCTGCAAACCATAGCTGCTGGGCGTCAGTATCAAGCTGCGTTCCAGTGCTTGCCAAATTTCAGCACTAATCTTCCGACTCGCGTCAAAACGCTTCACGGCGTACCGCCACCCAAGCTGCGTAGTCAGTTTATCTGCAGAGATCGTCATCAAGGTATCCATGTTGCATATTTGGAGTCAAAGAACGGCTTAGCCCAAGTTATTCATGAGGCTTCGCCTGGTCACCCTCTTGCGCTTTCCACTCAAGTTCCTGGCTACAATTTAGGTTAGCAGTCGCGCCGTGAATAACCTGGCTAGGCACTGTTTCTTAAATCAAACTCAGTAACCTTCGCATGGCAGCGACTTGTACAAATGCGAGGTAGGAT
>JANQOL010000045.1 GCA_028289675.1 Pirellulaceae bacterium | reverse complement strand
CCGGCTACCGAACGGGATACATCGGCAAATGGCACTTGGGGAACGGTCCCGAATATGCTCCGTCCACGCAGGGTTACCACTACAGCGCGGTCATCAACGGCCCTCATTTTCGACCCAAGTACCGTCCTCCCGCGCCGCCGTTGCCGCAGCCCAAGCCCGATCAATATCGCACGGACTACGAAGCGGACCTGTGCGTGGACTTCATTCATTCGCGAACCGACGGACAACCATTTTTTCTGATGGTCTCTCCGTTTGCCGTTCACATTCCGTTGGGTGCCATGTCCAGCAAGGTCGACAAGTACCGCCAGCGTGCTCAAGAGACCGGACGCCAGCTGCCGCACCCTGTGTACGCAGCGATGATTGAGCATTGTGATGATATGGTCGGCCGCATTGTCGACGAGGTCGATGCGCAGGGGCTAACCGACCAAACGATGATTGTCTTCACGTCGGACAACGGAGGTTTGTACCGCCGCTACGATTTTCGCGAGCAGGCCGACGACAACGTCACCTCGCTAGCGCCGCTGAAGGGTGAGAAAGGCACTTTGTACGAAGGTGGCGTTCGTGTGCCACTGATCATCAAGTACCCGCCGCTAGTCCAATCCGGCGAGGTTTGTGACGAGCCAACGATCAGCTACGACTTCTACCCCACGTTCGTCGATCTAGCTGGCGGCCAGCTTCCGTCACATCAGACCATCGATGGGCTGAGCCTAAAACCGTTGCTACAGGATGCAACCAGCCAATTAGATCGAGACGCTCTACATTGGCACTATCCGCACTACCACCATGATCGCCCTGCATCCAGCATTCGCAGCCGGCAATGGAAACTGATCCAGTATTTGGATGGCACCGGCGACGTGGAACTCTACAACCTGGCCGAAGACATTGGCGAGGAGCAGAATCTGGCGGACCAGCGTCAAGGACGGAAGGCAGAGCTACTGAAGCAGCTGGGACGATGGCAGCACCAAGTGCTAGCGCGGATGCCCATTCCCAATCCGGGCTTTGACGCTGAGCGAGCTCACGAATGGTGGAGTATGCGGACGGGCAAGCCGATTGATAGTGATCAGCGCCGACGATTTCCGCCCACTGAAAAGGATCTCTGATGATACGGCTGGCGCGGCCAGCACCATCCATGAATCGGCACCGCCACGACGAATGCGATTGGCTGAAACTGCAGGTAGCTCCCAGAGTCGGCGCTAGCACGTACGGTTCAGAGGAACTGCGTGCAAGCGCACTGCGGCTAACGCGACATTCCGGCTAGTGCGAGTCGCACGGACATGTGGCCTGCGTCATCAACGGAATGGTTGCTCATTCCGTCGAAAACAGGCCACATCGAAAAAAAATGCTCTAGTCCATGGGACCCAGCTGCGAAGTGTCGATGGGCTGCCTCAGCGCTTTACCCAGCGCTGATTGGCCACGCCGGGCGCCAAACTGTGGCCAACCGCTAACCTCCTCCAGTTCCGGCATGAGGTCCACCAGTTGATCGCACAGCATGCGAGCCATCCGTTCGACACGCGGTGCCACTTTGGATTCACGTAGCGCCACGGCCGTCTTCATCGCCTTGACCATCTTGGCCCGCTCTTCCACCGGTCGCGACAGCGCTTCGTGGTCGACCAGCAAGTCCGCGAAGGGCACGTCCAACGCTTTTTGAACCGCATGCAGCTCCGTGAGCGTCAAGTCGTAGTGGGGATCCTCGAACTGCCGATAGCGTTTGGCATCCACGCCCATTCGCTTCGCCATACTGCGGATGCTAACTCCCTGCTGCTCACGGACCTCACGCACGCGGTGCAGGGGTACTGGGCTCTTCGGACGCGGCGGCTCAGCCTGCGGTACGGAGTGCTGTCCACCGTTTGCACGTTCCGACACATCATTGGCCCGCGCGGCGATGCCTGGCGGCGGAGCAGTTGCCGAAGAATCCACAGTCGGTGAAGCGTCCAAGCGATGCACGGAGCGCTGGATACGAACAGAGGGTGCGTCGCCACAATCGGATGACTGCTTGGAACCAGAATGTCGCGAAGATTCCAGCGAAGTGGAATCCACACGTCCAGGCGATGTGCCCTGATCTGGTTGCGGTGAATCAGTTCGTTCCGAATCTGCCTTGCACCCGACTAACCCCAACCCGGCGATCGCGCCGGAGTTGGCCATCGGGACGGATGACATTTCAATTCTCCACTACGCCCAACCAAACTCTTTCACCGCAAAAGAGTGAATCGCTGACGTACAAACGATTCATGTCCGCACGTTGGATGACTTTCGAAGCAGATAGTTCCCTGACAGGTTTTTCTGCTTGACGTTCCAAACGTGCAGCCAGTTGGTTAGCGAATACCGAACTTACTTGGCTCCAAGAAATACCAAAATTCCATCGAAATCATGCTCTGGTGCCTGCAAAACGCTTGACCAATGTCGTCTCCTTCCAGCGAACTTCGGGTTTCCGACACTTTTCGCGAGCACGGTCTGCCAGCATTTCGATGCCCGGAGGGACCCCGAATGGGTCCGAAGACCCCCTGTCGTACTCGTACTCAGGCGCAGCCAGTACTCGTCCTCCTACTCGCGGGTTCTGCGGAGGCCAGCAGGACACCGACTGTGCCTGAGCAAGTCCACAAAAACTCCGGCAGCCGCAGACACGTATGGGTTCGCACCAGCATGGCTAGTGGTTTGCGAATTTGAGTTAAATCACCATCCAGCCTTTCAGGGATAGGCTCCGTCGGACCTCGGACCTGAATGCAAACCAGCAGCCGCGTGATCGTGTGCGGTTCACAAGGCGGTTGGCGGGGAACCGCATGCTATCGCACTGCGGCGAATGCGAAATCCGTGCTAGCTGGAGACAGTAGTAAGCTAGCGCGTTGCCACTCATGATTTCAGTCAGAATCTGACTAGAGTTCGGCGTTTCGTCGGTGTGTGAAGGGAATGCTGGTCACCAATTCCATCACCATTGCCGAGAACTTGTCTTCTCCGGAGCCAGCGGCCGACACCATACGCTCGACAATACATTCATCACTGTCATGGAGTCCGCGCCCCAAGGCATACACCATCAGTCGACGAGCCAGCGTCTGCAGGTATTCTTCACGCCGCGACAGCAGATATCCCTTCAGTCCAGCCGGACCCTCAATCACCTGGTCAGCGTCAACGGTCGCCGAGGCGTCAATGTCAAAAGCGCCCTCTTGGTCGCGCCAGCGTCCGATCGCATCGTAGTTCTCCAACGTAAAACCCAATGGATCGATCTTTTGATGGCACGAGCGGCATTCGCTATGATCACGATGCAACTCGAAAGTCTCCCG
>JANQOL010000429.1 GCA_028289675.1 Pirellulaceae bacterium | reverse complement strand
CCTTGCGAGCCTGGAGCAATTGCCGTTGCAGCTCGTCATGCATTTCGCGCCGCTGATCGATCGTCGAGTCAGGCTCCATGGCGGCATGCTCGAGTTCCAGGTCCCGGCAACTGGCTAGCTTCGACACCAATTTCGCAGTTAGCTCCTCGGTCTGGGCTTGATGCGGTTCCAGTATTTCCGCCAGCTCGTCAGCGGGAATCAAGGGCACCAAATCCTGCTGCACCTGAAACAATTCGATGCCCGGAAACGCGTAGCGCGTACTCTCGAAAATGCCATACAGTCCGTAGTAGTCTCTCGTGCTGACGGGATCAAACTTGTGGTCGTGGCATCGAGCGCAGGCCAACGTCATGCCTAGCATCGTGCGGCCCACATTGTCGATCGTATCCTCGATCGTCAGATGCCAGGGATAGGTCTCCACGAGGGAGCCAAAGCGTCTGGCCATGGCCAAGTAGCCGGTGGCGATCACCTGTCGATTTCTCGTGGCCAAATCTTCCGCCGGCAGCAAGTCGCCGGCCAGTTGCTCGGTCAAAAACCGATCGTAGGGAAGGTCGTCGTTGAGTGAGTCAATAATGTAGTTGCGGTATTGATACGCTTGAGGAATGGGAAAATCGGAGTTGTCGCCAGCTGTGTCTGCGTAGCGCACCCAGTCCATCCAATGGCGTCCCCAACGCTCGCCGTAGCTTGCTTGGCTCAACAACCGGTCCACCAAGCGTGAGAATTCCGCAGCCAGGTCACCGGAATGACGAACCGCAGCCGTGAATTCCTCGATCTCCACCGCAGAGGGCGGCAAGCCGGTCAGTGCGTAACTGGCCCGCCGGATCAGCGCGACGGGGGTCGCGTCATCGGCCGCGCTGAGCCCCATCGACTCCCGCCGTGCTTGAACAAATTGATCTATCGGAGACTCGGCCCAGTCTGCTTCCGAAACAAGCGGCAAACTGGGATCGGCGATAGGGCGAAAGGACCAGTGCTCAACCGGATCATCCTCAACTTTGGCGGGCCGCATGCTGGCCGGCCAACGGGCACCGGCGGCGATCCACCGCCTCAGGGTCTCGATGTGTTCTGGCGCCAGTCGGTCTCCATCCGGAGGCATTCGCAAATCTTCAGATGTCGACTCGACGCGGGCTAACAACTCACTGGTTCGAGGTGATGCCTGAACTACGGCGGACTTGCCGGAATCTGCCGTGCCGAAGACGGTGGCCGGATCCGCGAAGTCAATGCCACCATTGGCATCCTCGTGGTTGTGGCAATCCTGGCAGTACTTCTTCAGGATGGGGGCGACTTGGTTTTCGAAGTCAGGTCCATCGGTGGCGAAAGCCGTCTGAGCAAACAGACCGCTCGCCAAGTAGCACACGAACAGATGAACTGGGAGGCGGGAAACCGAAGCAGGCACGTCGGCAGTCCAATGGAGAGTTGGAAATCTTGGCAGATCTTCAATTCTAGCCGAATTCCTGACCTCCGGCCAAGGAACATCAACTGGAACGAGCTCAACCATCGGCAGAGTGCGAGCGATGGTTTGGAGTCGAAAAAAGCTCGGGAAGAGGCTGGATCGGCCACCGGTCTCCGGTCGAGGGCCAACGTCGAGAGTTGAACTTCACCTGCGCAGAGTAGAGGTCGTTTCCATGTGTCCCGGGGGGTGCCGAATGTGGCAACCTGAAGGTCTGGTTAGTTATTGCTGGAAATAGCAAGCTTTACCCCTCCAGGAGGGTATTAGATTCCCAATCTGCTTGTATCATCAGTTCTTCCTAGATAACCCAATATTTGCAATCGGAATAGTCGGAAATACTCGCATCCGGCCCCGTTCGAAGGCCCAGCAGCTCGCACCCAGTGGCTCGTGCTAGATGACATCCTCACCAACCCTCCGTTGCCGCCCCGCATCGGAGCCCGACCTCGTTGCAGCTGCCCCCCTGCCGGAGGTGGTTTTTCGTCCTCCGCCGGCATGGAAGCGAGGGATCGACCTGGTCTGCGCCAGCGGACTGCTTGTCCTGCTGTCGCCGCTGCTGATTTGCTTGGGACTGTACATCAAGTTCGTCTCGCGCGGGCCCATCCTGTTTTCCCAGAAACGCATTGGAGCGGGCATGCGGGAATTTGTGATTTTCAAATTCCGCACGATGGAAGCCGATCGCGAGACGATGACGAATCGCACAGAGACACATGGCGACTATGTAGCCCAGCTAGCCAAGTCAGACCAACCGATCAAGAAACCCGAATACAGGTCGCAGCTGATTCGAGGTGGCAACTTCTTGCGCAAGTTGTCGTTAGATGAATTGCCGCAGCTGATCAACGTGTTGCAAGGCAACATGAGCTTGGTTGGACCGCGGCCCGACGTCCTCGATTTGGAACATTACGAAAACTGGCAACTCAGGCGTTTCGAAGTGTTGCCCGGCATTTCCGGCTTGTGGCAAGTCAGCGGCAAGAACAGTTTGACGTTCAGCGAGATGGTGCGGCTTGACATTCGCTACATCGACAACCTTTCTTGCTGGAACGACATCAAGATCATGCTCAAAACGTTGACCATCATCTTGTCACAAAACAATGAATAAATCGTCACGGCGCTAGATCCTTGTAGCGCTAAATCATTGCGGCGCTAGATCACTACAGTCGGTTGCCGTACCTTGCATCTGGATTTTCGTTCAAGAGAGTTTCTGAGAAATGATCCGAGTCGGAGTGGTTGGATTGGGCTATTGGGGTCCAAATTTAGTGCGTTGCTTTTCGGAGGTCGACAACTGCAAGGTCACCGCGGTTTGCGATCAGAGCTACGATCAGCTGCTACGAATTCGAGATCGATTTCCCGGTGTCTATCCCGTCGAAGACTTTGGGGCTTTGTTGGACCGAGACATGGTCGACGCGGTTGTGATTGCGACCCCCACAGCGACGCACTTTGAATTGGCATCGCGTGCCTTAGAGCACGACTTGCATGTATTCGTCGAAAAGCCCTTGGCGCAAACTTCGGACGAATGCCGCAAGCTGGTTGAGCTGGCGGCCGAACGGAACCGCGTATTGTTCGTGGGACACGTCTTTCTGCACTCGGCTCCAGTCCAAAAACTGCGCGAGCTGATTCTGTCAGGAGAATTGGGCAACATCAACTACATCAGCAGCCGCCGATTGAACCTGGGACCTGTTCGGAAAGACGTCAGCGCGTTGTACGATCTGGCACCTCACGACATCTCGATGATGCTGTATCTACTGGGGCAAAAACCCGAAAGCGTATCCTGCAGCGGACTAGCTCACCTCAACGCGGGCATCCACGACGTCTGCAATTTGACGTTGCAGTTTGAGGGCAATCGGATGGGCATGATTCACGTCAGCTGGTTGGACCCTCGCAAGGAGCGGGTGTTGACGGTGGTGGGTGACAAAAAGATGGCCGTCTACGACGACCTCGATCAAGAGAAGATCAAGGTGTATGACAAAGGCATCAATGCACCACCGCCGTCGGCGGATTTCGCGGAATTCCAGATTTCTTATCGGTACGGCGGCAGCTACAGCCCCTGGGTTAATGAGCGTGAGCCACTGAAAGCGGAATGCATGGATTTCATTCGTTGCATTGATGACGGTGATGTACCGACCACCGATGGCGTCAACGGTTTTCAGGTGACCGAAGTTCTGGAGGCTGCCCAACAATCCTTGCTGAGCGATGGCCAAGCTGTCGAAATCTGCCGGGACGAAGAGGGAGTCGGCGCCGGATGATCCACCCCACCGCCATCGTCGAAGTCGAAGGTATTGATCCCACGACCAACATTTGGGCCTACGCCCATGTGATGCCAGGCGCCAAATTGGGCCGGCGGGTTAATGTGGGTGATCACGCCTTCATCGAAGGTGGCGCTTGCGTGGGAGACAACGTAACGATCAAGAACGCGGTGTGTGTTTGGGAAGGCGTCACCATCGAAGACGATGTATTTGTCGGCCCTCGGGTGACCTTCACCAATGATCGACATCCTCGTTCTCCGCGCATGCCTGGCGTCGAGGAACGATACGCACGGACCGAGAACTGGCTGGCCGAAACTCGAGTGGGGCGTGGCTGTTCCATCGGCGCCGCAGCGACGATTTGTCCCGGGATTTCGCTGGGCGCCTACAGCATGGTGGCCGCTGGTGCGGTAGTGACGCGTGACGTCCCGCCCTACACCTTGGTGGCCGGAGTACCAGCCCGCGCCGTGGGACACGTATGTTCCTGTGGACAAAGGCTAGCTGGCAGCTACGAAACAGCCAGTTGCCCCGTGTGCGGAGAACAACCCTCTGACCGGCAGACCACACCGTCTCGACTGGTTGGCTAGCCGTCGAACATTAACTTCCAAACACTTCGATCTCGACTCAATCAATGCCCGACAACTTCGACTCTGACTCCTCGATGAACCACGCCGCAACCACCCCCATTCCGCTCGTCGATCTGGCCACTCAATCTCAGGCCATCAAGCAAGATGTCCTGCGCCGCATGGATCAAGTCATCGATGCGGGACGTTACATCTTGGGTCAAGAGGTGCAGGAATTCGAACAACAGTTCGCCAGCTACTGTCAGACAAAAAGCTCCGTTGGACTGGCCAATGGCACTGATGCCATCCATCTGGCGCTGCGTGCGTTGGGTATTGGGCCTGGGGACGAAGTTATTACGGCTGGTAATTCGTTCGCCGCGACCGCCTTTGCGATCGCTTACGCTGGCGCAACCCCGGTATTTGTCGATGTCGATGAGGTCGACTTCAATTTGGATCCAAGCTTGCTGGAAGCGGCCATCACGGAACGCACCAAGGCCATCATTCCCGTGCACCTGTATGGGCAGCCAGCTCGGATGCCAGAGATCCTGGAGATCGCACGGCGTCATCAGTTGCTCGTGGTCGAGGACGCGGCTCAGGCGCACGGCGCGGAGATCGATGGCAAACGTTGCGGTTCGTTTGGCCAGGCTGGTTGTTTCAGCTTTTACCCGGGAAAGAACCTGGGTGCATTCGGAGATGGCGGAGCGACGGTTACCGATTCAACGGAAGTTCTGGAGCAGCTGCAATTGCTGCGGAACTACGGTCAGAAAGTCAAAAACCAGCACGATCAGCTGGGCTACAACTGCCGCCTGGACACCCTGCAGGCCTGCGTGCTGCTGGCCAAACTGCAGCACATCGAACGTTGGACGGAACAACGTCGGCAGGTGGCAGACTGGTATCGTGAAGAACTGCTCGATATGGAACTGACACTGCCGGTCGAACGTTCGGACGTACGGCATGTGTACCACCTGTTCGTCGTGCGTCATCCCGAGCGAGATCGCATCATCGAACATCTCAAGACCCGCAACATCTTCTGCGGCATTCACTATCCGAACCCGCTCAGCCAAGCCCAGCCGTTCTCCGATTGCGTCACCGTACCACTGGATTTACCGGTGGTCAGTCGTCTAGCGACTGAGATTTTCTCCTTGCCCATGTATCCCGAAATGACCCGCGAACAGGTTTCACGAGTTGGTCAAGAGATTCGTTCCTTTCTCCCAGCGAAGGCGGTTGCATCATGAATTCCTCGGAAGCCCAGCTGAGCCAGCCGGTCTCGGAGCCATCGGTTGGACAGGAATTACAACCCAACCCGGTCACTCCAACTCGCTCCGTAGCCGCTTTCCAGGAAGGTACCGGGCCGCGATCGCGGATGGGATTGTCTTCGTACATTGAACTGCCTTTCGTACACAAGCGAACGATTATCGTCAGTTTGTTGTCGTGCATGTTCTTGGGCTGGCTGGCCATCTTGCTGTGGCCGCGCAGCTACGAGTCTGAAGCCAAGTTGATGGTGCTGGTCGGCCGCGAGAGTGTGGCACTGGATCCCACGGCCACCACCGGTCAAACCTTGATGCTGCAAAAAACTCAAGAGGAGGAAATCAACTCCGTTTTGGAAGTCTTGGGCAGTCGCCGCGTTGCGGAGTTGGTCGTCGATCAGTTGGGTGAGACAGCCATCATCAATGGTGTCTTGCCCGCGGCCAATGGAAAACCGCCGACCACGTTTCAGAAGCTCAAGGCTCAAACGCAGGACACCATTACGAACTTTGTAGACGCCTGTGTCCAACTGACCGGCGTACGTGACAATATCAGCGACCGCGAGATGGCGATTCGCAAGCTGCAAAAGTCCATCAAGATCTACGCGCCGAAAAAATCAACCGTCGTCTCGATTCATGGTGAGTCCAAAACGCCGGAGATGGCCCAAGCTTTGGTGCAGACGGTATGCGATCAATTCATGAATGAATACCTTGCGGTCTCTCACACCGAAGGTTCGCGGGATTTCTTCCATCAGCAGGCAATTGAAGCGGAAGAAAAGCTGAACCAGATGGATGACGAGCGCAGCGACTATATGCAAGATCGTAAGATCGTTTCCATCGATGACAATCGCCGACTGCTGACCAGCCAGCTGGCATCCGTGAACAGCGATCTGATGACCGCACTGGCAGAACTGGAGCAAACCAACTCAGAAATCCAGGATTTGTCCGACAAAGTCGCCGAGGCTGCGGACGAAGTCGTAGCCAACAAACTGGAACAGTCGGATCAAACGTGGAGCGCCATGCGGACTCGCGTTTACGAGCTGGAACTGCAAGAACGCAACTTGGCAGCCATCTACACCGACGGCAACGAACGCCTGGCACAAGTCCGTAAGCAGCTGGAAGGCGCGCGCGAGATCCTGGCCAAGGCACAGATGGATCGTGTTGACGAAAGCCGTACTCCCAACCCAGCAAAACTGGCCATGAAGGAAGATTTGCGAAGGCTCCAAACCCGCGTCGTCGGACTGACGGCCGCCATCGAAACCAAGCGAGAGCAGAAGCGGTCGATTGAGAAGGCGATCAACGATTTGTTGGTTTTTGAATTGGAGCTGACGGAAATGGATCGCCACATTGCTGTGGCCCAAACTCGGTTGCGCGTGCTGCAAGAAAAGCTGGAAGAGGCGCGGGTGATCGACCAACTGCAATCAGAACGCATCTCCAACATCAATCAATTCCAACAGGCGACATTTGTGGAGCGTGCCGCGAAACCGAGCAAGAAAGTGCTGGCGGCTGCGTTTGTGATGCTCGGGCTCCTGACCGGCTTCGGACTGGCGTACATGCGCGAGTTGTGCAGCGATTCTCTGCGCACGTCGGATCATATTGAAAATGGCCTGGACTGCCGAGTCCTGACCAGCGTGCCTCGGTCGCGAGAAGCCGGCAACATGCAGCGTGTGATTCGCGGCAGCCAGAAGAGTCAATTGCGGCATTTTTGCAAATCGATTCTCTCGGACGTCATCCTCTCACGTCCACGTTCGCAGGCAGGCGAATTGCGTGGCCGGACGCTAGGCGTCTTGGGCGTCGAGTCCGGTTGCGGAGCTAGCACCTTGTCAGCTGCGTTGGCCATGACGGCGAGCGAAGACGGTGGTTTGCGAACGACGTTGATCGACGCTGATCTGCGGCAGCGAACCGTCTCGTCGGCCTTCGGCTTAAATGGTGCGCCGGGTTTGGCGGAAATGTTGGCTGGCCAAGCAGAACATCGTGAGTGTGTCCAAAAATACGAGCAGAGCCCACTGGATTTGATCTCTGGCTCCGCGCCAACGGCGCAGGGAGGATTCGAAGTCGACCCGAGAATCGTCAATCGGACGCTGCTGGAATTCCAGCAAGACTGTGATTTGACGATTGTCGATCTACCGCCGGCCAGCCGTTTGGACCAAGCCACCAGTATCGTGCGCGAATTGGACCAAGTCGTCGTTGTTGTCGAGTCGGGTAGGACCAAGCTGACCGATGCTCGACGTGTCTTACGACGGATGGTTTCGGCCGACACTGAGGTGATCGGTGTGGTCCTCAACAAGACCAATGAACAACTGCCGCGATGGCTCAAGAATCTCGTGGGTTAATTGCAGTGGATTCAGAGTTGGGACGCTCTGCATAACTCTGGGGAGTCCAGGCCGACCAAACTCTTCATCGTCCGTTACCTTGTTCTCCTCCGCCCTGTCTTCCAACGTGCGTCACACCCCGCTGGCGACGGCTTCGTCACGGCTGTCGTTTCCGGAGCGGGCTGCGCTGGGAATCGCTTTGGTCGAGATTCCTTTGCAAATCGACAAGTACATGTGGTTCAGCGAGGAAGACGCGAATCAAGGCGCTGTGGCAGGTCTGAACTTATCGGTCGCGACCGTCGGGATTGTGGTGCTGTACTTCCTGTGGATGACCGGAGCCGCGGTACGCCGTGACAGGGCAACAAGCGCGCCCGTTCTCGGCGTTCCCATGATTGCGTACATGGCGGTGGTGACGATCAGCAGTCTAGTTGCCGAAAAAGCGTTATTGTCGTTTTTTGACATTGCCTTGTTGCTCCAAGCCTACGCGCTGTTTTTCTACATCGCCAATCGAGTTACGGAGCGAGCCGACATTATCTTTTGTGTGGTCGTGTTGGCGGTCACGATGTTGATCCAGAGTTTCTTCATCTTCGGCCTCACTGCTTTGGGTTCCGGAGCCGCAGGGAACGAGTATACGTTTGGACCACTGCTGCTGGCGGTCTGGCCTGACGGCCGACCGGCCGGGTCCATGCACTCCCCCGTCTCGGCTGGCAGTGTGCTCGCGCTGTTATGGACCCCAGTAGTTGCCCTGGGGTTGTGTCGAGTGACTGGTGCGCTGCGGGTGTTGATGCTGCAAGCTGCGGCCCTGGGGCTGCTGGCCATCTTGCTGACCCAGACTCGAGGAGCCATCTTGACCGCGCTGGTGGGTGCGATCCTGATCGGTAGTGGAATGCTGCTGCGAGGATGGTTGCCCCGATGGGTGCTGCTGGCAGTACTGGGGCTGGCGCTCATGGGCGCCTACCCTATGTTTGTGGTGTTTGAGAAGCGGGTCATGCACGGCGATGACGGCTCGGCCGAATCTCGAGTGCATCTATCAGCTATTGCTATGGAGATGATCGCCGAGCGTCCCTTATTCGGTTATGGAGCCGGCAATTGTCACTTGGCGGGCCAGCGTTTTGCCAATTCTGGCCGCTATCGATCCGAGTGGTACTACACGATTCACTGCAAGTACTTATTAGTGTGGGTCGAAAACGGTGTGCTGGGCCTGATCGCTTTCGTGATGATGCTGATCAATGGTCTCCGCTACGGCTGGGTGGCCTGGCTGCAACGCGATCGTTTGTTGGCGCCCTTGGGGCTGGCCTTTTCGGCTGCGATCGCCGGCCACATGGTGCACATGTCCGTGGATATCTTCAACTCGCGGACGGTGGTGCAGCTGCTGTGGGTGGTGCTCGGGATCACCGCCGCCATCTACAAACTGTCGCTGTCGCAGCCCGTCCAGACCGCAAGAACAGGAGTCGCCCATGTCCAATGAGCACTCCGACAACGATGCGTCTGTGGCGCAGACGCGCGGAAAGGCGCTACGCACCTCTAAGAACGCGGCTATGTTGTTGGCGGGCACGATGACCAGGATGATCGCCAGTTTTGCCTTCGTGCTCTATTCGGCGGCACTATTGGGCGTGGAGGGGTTTGGAAAGTTCTCCATCGCCGTCCACTACTTTGAGCTGTTTCTCAGTCTGTGTGCCTCTGGCATCGCCATCATGCTGACCCGCGACGTAGCGCGTTGGCCCAAACGCGCGAACCGACTGTTGGCTTCCGCTTTGACCTTGGTAGCCTGCCTGTGCTGTTTCGCTTCGCCGCTGATGCTGTTGATCGGTTGGCTCTTCGGCTATTCGTCAGATACGCTCGTAGCCATGATGATTGGTTGTGTCGCGCTGTTCCCGGCGGCGTTTAGCAACGTACTGGAAGCGATTTTTGTCGCCCGCGAACGAGCAGAGTTTGTCACGCTGGGTACTGCTATTGAAAGTACGCTACGGATCGTACTCAGTTTTACCGTACTGGGGTTGGGGTATGGCGTTGTCCATCTGATGTTGGTGTTGGTGGTTGTTCGCTGCGTGTTGATGTGCAGTTACGTCGCCGGACTGCGGAAACTGGGGCCATTGGCTTGGGACCTGGGCCGGCCCAATCTGAAACGCTTTGTGTGGCGTTGGAGAGTTTTCGCGGCCGAGAACTGGATGGCTACCATCTACACAAATCTAGATGTCGTGGTGCTCTCAGGCGTTGCCGGGGAAGCCGCCGTTGGCTTGTACAGCGCGGCGTGGAAGTTTGTTCGATTGGGCAGCGTGGTGGCCAAGAGCTTTACCACGGCCGTGTATCCAGTCATGTCACGCATGTATGCGGAATCCCAAGAATCTTTTCGACGTCTCTACCGACATACGATCCGCGCCATGTGCGCCTTGGCCTTGCCCGCAGTGATCGGAGTCACGATTCTGACCGACCGGATCGTCGATTTGCTATACACCGACGAATACGCCAATGCCGCACCAGTGCTGCGTATTTTGATTTGGGTGCTGCTGCTAGAGTTTCTCAATCCATTTCTGAGCCATGTTTTGTTTGCTCAGGGCCGCCAGCATCGTTCGATGATGGTTGCGGCGATCAGTCTGGCGCTCAACGGAGCGGCGACGTACCTGTTGGTTGCCCGCTTTGGGGCCGCCGGGGCAGCGATGGGTTGTGTGCTGGGCGGACTGGTTGCCACCGTCTGCTATTTGATGTTTGCCATGTCCTGGCGCGAGATGTTGACGACCGGCGGTGTGGTCTTGCGGGTGTTGTTGGCCGCGGTGGGCATGGGAGCCGTGTTGTATCTATTCCGAGAAGCATCCTGGCCGGTGATCGGCGTGCTGTGCTTGGTTGTCTACGGCGGACTACTATTTGCCGTGCAGGCGCTACGAGTGGACGACCTTCGGTATTTCAAATCTACTTTCCTCGTTAGAGCTGCCACGTGACGGAATCGAATCAACCACCAGTACGCATCGGGCTCATTGGCTGTGGCGCGATTGCCGAAATCTATCACTTGCCGGTTCTGGCCGCCGATCCCCAGATCCAGCTGACGCTGGTCGACGCGAATCTCGCTCGCGCAGATCAGATGCGTGACAAGTTCGGACCGGCAACTTGTCTGTCAGACTACGAGCAATTGGACGGCTGTGTGGATGGCGTCGTCATCGCTACCCCGCCAGCATCGCATCATCCCATTGCGAAGTGGTTCCTGCAGCGGGGCGTGCACGTCCTGTGTGAAAAACCATTGACCGAGTCCATTGCCGAAGCGGAGGATCTGGTTCGAACGGCCGAGCAACACGGTGTCCAACTGGGCGTCAATCAAACTCGGCGGCTGTTTCCCACTTACCAAAAGATTC
>JANQOL010000038.1 GCA_028289675.1 Pirellulaceae bacterium | reverse complement strand
AGCAGTACTGGCGCAGCATCAACGCTATTCCACTTGCCCAGCAATCGGCTGCTGGTGTCCTGTAGCTGAGGATCAGCGCCCTTGGCGGCGGCTGCCAGGGTGTCCAGCGCTTTGCTTCCGCCAACTCGACTCAAAATCTCCAGGAGTGCGCTCGTGGTCTCTGATGAAGCGCCTTGTGTGGCATTCGCCAGTTCGGTGGCGCAGGCTTCACGGTCTGGCATCCGCACGGCGGCCACCGTCAAAGCTTGCACGGCGACTGGCCAGTCTTCAGAATGCTTGGGTTCGACGACCTGCGAGATCAAAACGGACAGCCGGTCTCGAGGAAGGGTCTCGCCGAGTGCGTTTAGCGCCGCACCCCGCACTGCTGGGTCCGTGTCGTCGAGCGCTTGCAGCAAGTGTCTCTCGGCCTGGATACGGCGCTGTCCGACTAATTGCAGCAGCAACTGGTAGGCTGAGCCCGAGGTGTTTGACAAGCGCGAGACGATTTCTTCATCCACATCTTTACCCGGCAGATTTGCCAACGTCTGAATAGCGGCCGGAGAAACATCGGCATTGGACTCGCCCGCCATTTGCATCAGCGGGGCCAGGCACGAAACATCGCCGACGCGACCTAGTGCTTCGATGGCTGATAGACGCACGGCAAGTTCACCCTGCTGAGCGGCACCTAGCAGCGTGTTCACGTCAACGGTGGCAGTACGGTCGGCCATCGCTTGTACGAGCAACGCAGCTCTCGGTGGAGCCATTCGAGCCAATTCGTCAGCCAAGGCCACGTCGACTTGGCGACCTGGCAGCTCTCGCGCGGTACCCAGTGCGAGCTGAAAAAGTTTCATTTCGTCAGATCGCAGAGTGTCCAGCAACAAAGGAATTCCATCTTCTCCGCGGGCTAGGATGGCGCCGCGAGTCGCCTCGACAACGCGCTGCAGCGGCACATCAGCCTGCCTGATTTCGTCGTACAATTCAGCGGCATCATCCGACCGGCCACCTGCCTGCAAACGCTCAGCACACAGCACGAGACCTTCGGCGACCGCGTTGCGGACCTCAGCACGAGAGTCAGTCAACCAGTTACGGAGTGACTGTCTCGCAGAATCGCCACCGATGAGTCCCAGTGCTACGGCAGCCGCCGAGGCCACTTCGACATCGTTGTCCCGCAGCCGTTCAGCCAACGACTCGACAGCTCGTGCATCACGGCGAACGCCGATCGAATTGATCGTTCCAACCAGCAGTCGGCCTTCGAGCGTTTGGCTGACATTCCGCAGCGCTTTGTCTGCTTCGTCGCCCGGGATGGCCTCCAAGGCGATCCGAGCCCAGGAAGACAACTGGGGGTCGGGCAGCAGTTTTGCCAGCTCCGGCACCGCTTCATTGGACCCAAAAATCGCGAGCTTCTTGCAGGCGATTGCCTTCTCACTGAATGGTTCGTTGGAACGCAGCAAGGCGAGCAGTTTCTTTTCCTCATCGGCGATCGGTTTGGGTTCGACCGCCATGGACAAGGAGCCGACGAACAGCATCGCTGCCAGCATCGTGAAGACACGAAAAGTAGGTTGAGTGAAATACATAGCAAGTTTCCGAATCATGGAGGATATTGTTGGTTGCGACGTTTCGAGGAACTTACACCCTCCAGGGTTCTCGCAGAGCCTCCGATCGCATGCGGTTGGCTTGTTCGTCATCCACAAACGTGTTGGTCGCGTTGTCGTACTTCACCGGTCGGTCCAAGTAGAGCGCGATGTTGGCGGCGTGGCAGGCGATATGGGCATTGCACGCGGCGTCCGCATTGCCTTTGGGCTGACTTCGGGTTTTGACGCAATCTAGGAAATCGCGCACGTGGAACGTCGCTGGGTAGCCGCCTATCTCTTCGACCTTTCGGCCAGCCAGCAACTCGGGCGAACTCAAGACGATCTTGCCACTGTCGCCCGCCTCAACCCAGCCTCTCTCGCCTTCAAAACGCACCGGGCAGGATCCAAGTGGTATCCAGCCGGATTCGCGAAAGATCAGCTCCGTTCCATTCTCGTAACGGGCCACGATTTCCCCGTTGCTTGGCGGGTTGTACTCAACCGGCGGCGGACAGTCGTCGACGGCCCATTGGCATAGATCGACACAGTGCGATCCCCATTCTAAAACTCCGCCACCCTTGAAAGCGCCAACAAAGCCGCCACCTTTCTCAAAGTTAAAGCCGTCCAACAGTTGTTTGTTATAAGGGCGCCAAGCGGCAGGTCCCAAGTACATATCCCAGTCTACGACTTCGGGATCGGGTTCCGCTTCCGCCGGCAACCAACCACTGGTGATCGCCTTCATGCCCATCGGGTGCGCGAAGACTTTCTTGAGCTTGCCGAGCTTGCCGGTTCGGGCCAATTCACAAGCAAAAGCAAAGTGTGGCAGGTTGCGGCGCTGCGTGCCCGCTTGAAAAACACGCCCCGTTCGGCGAATGGTATCGGCCATGACCAAACTCTGGGCGATGTTCTTGGTCACCGGCTTCTCGCAGTACATATCCTTGCCGGCCCGAGCAGCCATCATCGCGGCGGTGGCATGCCAGTTGGGGCCGGTGGCAATCAGCACCGCGTCGATATCGCTGCGGTCCAACAGCTCGCGAAAGTCGCGATGCATGTCGCAGTCCGAGTTACCATAGTGCTTGTCAACGATGTCCTTGACCTCGCGCCGACGTTTGTCCTTGATGTCACAAACTGCAACGAACTGCACATCTTGTTGAGGTAAAAAACAGCTCAGGTCATAGCCTCCACGACGACCGATCCCGATGCCACCAATGACTATTCGCTCACTGGGCGGAACGGATCCGTCGCGCCCCAGTGCCGAGCTGGGGACAATCGTTGGGGCCAGCGCTGTGGTAACGGCTACCGCCGTGGATCTCTTTAGAAAATGCCGTCGAGCTATTTTGCGGTTGGTGTTTGCGTTTCGCTGTGACATGTTGCTCCCTTGAT
>JANQOL010000026.1 GCA_028289675.1 Pirellulaceae bacterium | reverse complement strand
CGGGAGATCGTGGCCGAATTGGATCGCTACGTGGTGGGACAGGCCGAGGCCAAGCGTGCCATCGCCATCGCGGTGCGCAATCGCTGGCGCCGCAGCCGGCTGCCCGCCGAGTTGCGGAGCGAGATTGCGCCCAAGAACATTCTGATGGCAGGCCCCACCGGGGTCGGCAAGACGGAAATCGCTCGACGGCTGGCCAAGCTGACCGAGGCGCCATTCGCCAAAGTCGAAGCAACCAAATACACCGAAGTCGGCTACTATGGCCGCGACGTCGAGAGCATGGTGCGGGATTTAGTCGAGAACGCCATCTCCATGATCCGCGGGCAGGAACAACAACGGGTTCAAGCACAAGCCGAAGAACTGGCCGAAGAAAGATTGCTGGACCTGTTGGGGCCATCAGCCGCTGAATTGACTTCAGACACCGACCCCGAAGACGGCCAGCGGAAGCAGCGTACGCGTGACAAGATGCGTGACATGCTCCGCGACGGACTCTTGGAAGACAAGCCGGTTGAGTTCACGGTGGAGCAGAAGGCTACTCCAGTTATGGTTGGAGGAGTCGGCATCGAAAACATGGACATTGACCTGCAGGGCATGTTTGACCGATTTATGCCCAAGAACTCGAAACGCCGCTCGATGTCGGTACGCCAAGCGAGGCAAGTCCTGACCGAACAAGAAACCGATCGGCTGATCGATGACGAAAAGATCTCCGCCCAAGCCATTGAAGCTTGCGAGAACAATGGAATTCTGTTTATCGACGAGATCGACAAGGTGATTGCCACCGAGGGCAAGTCCGCGGACGTCTCCCGCCAAGGCGTCCAGCGCGATCTGCTACCGATCGTGGAAGGCACCACCGTGCAGACCAAACACGGCTACGTCCGCACGGACCACATCCTGTTCATTGCCGCCGGAGCCTTTCATCATGGCAAGCCCAGCGAGCTGATGCCGGAGCTGCAAGGCCGTTTTCCAATTCGCGTCGAGTTAAATGAACTGACCAAGGAACACTTCGTTCGCATCCTGACCGAACCCAAGAATTCACTGACGAAGCAGTACATCGCCCTGCTAGACACCGAGCAGGTCCAATTGGAGTTTACCGAGGACGCGATCGAACGTATCGCCGAATACGGGTTCAAGACCAATCAAACAACTCAAAACATCGGTGCTCGCCGCCTGTACACAATGCTAGAAAAGCTGCTAGAGGAGCTCAGCTTTGAAGCGGCCGACATGGGCGGCGGCCGCGTCGTCGTGAATGCCGATTACGTCGATCAGCGGTTGGAAGAAATCTGCCAAGACGAAGACCTGAGCCGCTTTATTCTCTGAGCCCATCCTGAACATTGTTGGTGGATGCAATCGAGGTGGTCACCGTGTCACGATCAGATTCGCTCCGCTCCGCCTGCTCCGCCAACCAGGCCTGGGCGCGGCGCAACTGCTGTGTTGTAAAAAAGCGTTGGTTGCCAGTGTAGCGCGATTCGACGCGATTCAGTTGTGCCAGTTCTCGCCAAGTTAGGCCGTTGGCGAGATGCCAGGCCGCTGCCTGACCGGCTGTTTGAGGAATTGCTCCTGAGCCAACCGCGCGGCACAGTGCATGGACCTCGGGATCCGACTGGATGGCTTCCAGGGGCACCAAGCGATAGTTCATGCGGCTGTTAGGATCCGGTCGGCCGTGTTGCAAGCAGACAGTGACCACACTGGTTCGGCGAGTCTTACCAGCCGCCACGCGAAACATCCCCCGGAACTGGCCGCCTCCATTCTGGCCGCCCCCGGCTGGCCCCCAGCCCGCTTGCCCGCCGCCTCCGGGTTGTCCGAAGCCGCCACCCAACTGCTGCCCCTGGCCTCCACCGAACCCCTGGCCTCCACCGAACCCTTGTCCGCCGCCGAACCCCTGGCCTCCACCAAAGCCTTGTCCACCACCGAAGCCTTGACCAGGTCCAAACTGAGCCAGCACGTGCACGGCTCCGAACGCGTCCGGCAGCTGCAATTCGATCGGCTGGTCCGTCCGGTTGTGCACCAGCACGTTGGCGCGATCCGCGCCTAGCGGAATGAACTTGACCGCCACTTGGCCAGATTGCATGGCGTCAAACAGATCGACCGGCTGTGGAGCGAGTCTAGACGTGCAACACACGCCTGCCGGTTCTTCAGCTTGAGCTGCGGTAACACAGAACATGGCCACGCACCCAATGATTTGGCAACTTGTTGTTCGTATGGCAGATAGCATGCTTGTTCCCCTGTCGCAAATTGGTGAATCGGTTTCGGACCGGCTCCCCTTTCAGCCGCCCAACGTCGGTCTGTACGATGGGAGTTGCATATCGCGTGCCAAGTTGCTGCCGGTCGTTGGCGAACGCATCACCGAGTGCACCAGGTGTTCGTTGGTTTCCGGCAATGCCCCGGTGTGGGGCGTCGCGACCAACCAGAATGCCGTTCCCACCGCGA
>JANQOL010000015.1 GCA_028289675.1 Pirellulaceae bacterium | reverse complement strand
TCGGGGTGGTTATGGGCTGTGGTCGCCGCGGGCCTAGAAGACCAGCGCGTCCTGGCGACTTTGCGTTACATGCCGGTGGACGACGGCCTCCGCAAGCTCTCCACTGTGCAAGCCCAGGCAGCCATCCGACAACACTGGCCGCAGTGGATGCTCCAATCGTCCACGCGTGACGTGAGCCTGCCGGGAATTCCCGTTCCGCACGTTAGGCGGCATTGCCAACCGGCACAATTCTTCGACAGGTTAGGCCGAGCCGCAACACCGGAACATCTGGCTCCGAGAGTCCGCTTGGCCCATGAGCTGCGCGAGCTGCTCTGTCCCGATCAGATTTCACTGGGCATCACCGGATCGACATTGATTCACGCCGGACACGCCAGTTCCGATTTGGATCTAGTCGTCTACGGTGAAGACGCCATTGAGATCTGTCGAGACCGGGTACGACAACTGCTGCAACAAGGGCGACTCGATGCGCTAACGGATTCGCAGTGGCGCACCACGCATCGACGTCGCGGCTGCGATATGCCCTTTGACGAGTACCACTGGCACGAGTTGCGCAAGTACAACAAGTTTTCCAAATACGGCATCAAAGTGGATCTAAGCTGCGTCACTGACACGCATCCTTGGGTCCAGCCGGCCGGTCGCAAACTGACGCGTATTCGTCTGCGGGCCAATGTAACGGACGACCGGCACGCCTATGGTTATCCCGCCGTGTATGGAATTGATGATCCGAGGGTGCGGGCTATTCTGTCGTACACAGCGACTTACACAGGGCAGGCCAGACAAGGTGAAACTATTGAAGTGGCGGGCTGGCTAGAGGACTGTGGTGATTTCCAGCGCGTGCTGGTTGGCAGTTCGCGCGAAGCCAGCGGAGAGATGATCCGTGTCGTTGCCCCTGTGGAACCAGACTAAAAGCCAAGTACGCCTGCGACTAACTGCTAAACATCCGTGATCCTGCTGCAGAAATATACCCGCGATCTTGCTCATTCGATGTCCCCTGGAGCGATGGACTCTCGCTGGTGCTAGTAACGGAACGAATTTCGATACTCACCAAACAGAAAGACCCGCTCATGTTTGTTCGACACTTGCCAGTTGCACTGACCTTAGCCGTTGCCAGCTCGGTTTTGGCGATCGAGAGTCACGCTCAAGATATCCGAACTCACGCCGCACACACGACCACACCTCAAGCTGTCCCAGCGCCCGACACGGGAAGCACTGCCATTACACCTCGCGTGTTGCCTGGACCGATCGCACCACCGGCTTATCACGGTCCCAAACTGGGCGTTCAAGTGGTGACTTTAAATCAGTTCGTGGAAGTAGTTCGGGCGTTTCCTGGCACTCCCGCTCATCGGCTGGGCCTGGAAACCGGTGACCGCATTTTGCAGATCAACGGACACCCGATCCGCGGTGTTGGGGAATTGCAAACTTATCTTCAACAGGCGGCCCAGTTTCATCACGGCCAAGTTGTGGTGCTGATCGACAATGTGCGAGCACGGCACGGCCACTGGGGAGCTCAGCGATACGTCACCCACGCCACTTACTTAGACGGCTACGCTCATTGGGCCGGCTATCCAGGCACATCTCCGGTGACCTCCACGGCACCAGTGACGACGGCGATGCGGCCCCAGGCTTCGTCAGTACCTCAACTGCCCACACCGGCACCCGTGCCTTCGCCTGTCACATCCGGCTATTAGTGCGAGCCGCGTGGCCACATGGCTTGCACGATCGACGAAATTGCCGGGAACACAATGAGCTCGCACGCGGTGCGGGCTCTTCTCTTGCGCGGTCGCTATCTTGAGGCAGATTCGATGAACAGCACGGTCCATCCGGTTTGCAGATCTTCTCGATAAGGAATGGCCAACGGGGCGCAAGCCGCATCGCGGGCGCGAAGACTGATCCGGGGATCGTAAAAATCAGGAATCAAACTGGCTTCGCCCGATTCCCGCATGGTTCCTAACAGGGCATCGATGGTCGAAGTCGCCAGTCGCGGCATGGAGTCTTTGACTTCGTTCTCGGCGGCATCATCGGTCCCCAAGTCGGCGTTCTCGGGTACCGCAAAGCCTCGGTTGTCGCTGTGAATCCGATCCAAGATCAACCCCGTTGCCTGACCCGTTCCCCAATCGTAGTCGCGGGTTTCGATCAACAAGGCGTCCACGGTGAGTTCTTCCAAGCGTTTGAACACGGCCAGGTCATTGATCTTCAGCGACATTCCCAGCCGGCCCAATACACGCTGCGAACCTTGCCGGTCAACGACGAGTCGCACTGGCACGGTGAACGATGTTTTGATCGGATGTTTGCCATTGCGATCGGTGTTGCTGCTCACGTAGGCATTGGACACCACCGGACCGGTTGCTGGAGACGGTGGATTGCGAAGATATTCCGGCGAACTCGGATCCAAGTCCTGTTTCAGTCCATGAAAGTAATGGCGAAAGGCGAAGCTCTTTCCGATCGACGAAGACTTTGGGGCCCGGGCGATTTGGACGCCCCGCGCGTCGGTCAGAAACATGCTCTCTAGTTGCACACCCGCGGCCGCCAGTTCATCCCGGAATTCGTAGAGGAGATTCTGCGGGCGATCCCACAAATCACGGTTGGCAGCTTCGGCTTCGATGGCCACTAGCGACTCGACCAGCATTGGATTGGCCGCTTCCCGCTCCAACAAACTAATGCGTCTGTCAATTTCCAGGCCGCCAATATTACTGGCAAGCGTGGCCGCCATTCTGAGACGTTGCTGGGCGGACGCTTCAGCCCGCCGCGCGAATACACTTTGGCCCGCAAACGCCAGCGCTAGCAACAGCGACGCGGCCAGCAGTGTCCCCAAGAGCACCATACTGGCCGTTCGATTGCGCCGTACCACACGCGTCATCCGCAGCCCCCAACTGTCCTTGCAAACGGAGACCGTTTCGTCGGAAAGATATCGCTCCAGGTCCTCCGCCATGTCCAACGCAGTCGCATACCGGTCGGCTGGCTCCACGGACATGGCCTTGCGGCAAATCGCGTTCAAGCGCCGCGGCACGCCTGCTTTGACTGCATCACAGGTCGGTACGCCGCCACTCATGACCATGCGCCGAACTTGCTCGTCGGGCACTTGTTCCAACGGACTTTCGCCACTGAGCAACAGATACAGCATGGCTCCCAAGCTATAGATGTCACTTTCCGGCCCTACGGATTTGCGACCGTGTAGCTGCTCTGGACTGGCGTAACGCAGCGTTAGTCCGCCGGTCGCGTTCGAGTCGTCGACACCGCGCAACTGCAACGTCTGCTCTCCTTGCATCTTAAAGCGGTCGTCCCGATCAACACGGGTGGCACACCCCCAGTCGATAACGAACGTCTCGCCATATTTGCCCAACAAGATATTTTCGGTCTTTAAATCGCGGTGCACGATGCCTCGCGAATGCGCGTAGGCGATGGTGTTGCACACGCTGACCAAACGATAAACGAGGTCTCGAAATTCCTTGTCGTTCTCCACCACACGTTCGCGATGCTTGCGGTGGTAGCCGGAGACCGCCGCGCGCAGGTTGCCGCGATCCACGAATGGCATGCTGTAGAAAGGACGGCCGTCCATGGTTTCGCCCACCCCATGGATGGAGACGATGCCGGGGTGCGCCAATCCGCCAATGATCTGCGATTCGCGTTTGAAATCGTCCAGATTAGCCGGCAGTTGCCGGTCGGACCGCAAGATCTTGACAGCCACCTCGCGCTGCAATTCTCCTTCGGTGGCTCGATACACGTCACCCAAGCCGCCGCGATCGTGAAATTGTTCTACATGCAATTCCGCTTGCGTAACCAAACGTTGTCCGGCGAAATGTTCGGGCATCGCTGACAGTTTGCTAGCCACCTCCGCGGTGCTTTCACGTCGGGTGCCAAAACGATCGTCAAATCGACTGAGCCGCTCCCAGCGTTCCTTCAGCGGTTCGATCAGTTCAGGACAATCAGCGCACAAGTCTTCGACAGCCAACAATTGTCCGCTGTCACGGGCTTCTTCTAATTGCTCCAGCAAATCGTCTAAATCAGGCATGTTGATGACTGTCGAGTTGGTTGGGTATCCGCATCAGCTATCACAACTGCACGAGACTGTCGTCCAACTGCTCCGACAGCTGGATCTTTACTTCACGCCACCTGCGTTTGACGGTCTTCACGTCCACCTTCAACAGTTCGGCGGCCTCCTGTTGGCGTAGACCTTGATACCACAACAAATCCATCACCGCCTTCTGTGGATCGGGCATCTGCTCCACCAATTGGTGAAATTCGCCCCAAGCTGCCAAACGCCCAGGATCGGAAGTCAGATTGGCGGCAAAACGCTCTCCATCCGCCTGCAAATCGGCGGCTGAGCTGACCGCGGAAGTTTGGTGGTTGGCAGCCAGCCCATGAGCGCCGCTATGTTTGCGATACAGGTCGATCAGCTCAAACCGGATTTGGCGAGCCGCCAACCGAAAGAAATGGGCATCATCCTGGAATTGCACGGACTCGTCTTCCAAGGCACGCTGGATCCGAAACCAGGCTGCGTGCGCCAAATCTTCGGTTTGCTCCCAGCGCCTAACGGCGGTGGATCCAGAGCGCAACATCTTGCGGGACAACTTCACCAAACGCTCGTACACGGCTTCGACCAACGTCTCGCGAGCCTGCGTGTCGCCCTGACGCCACTTGCGGACTAGCTCTAGTAGATTCGTTGCCATGTGCGTCTGCCATGCCTCCCCTGTCTGCGACTCATGCTAACTGGTACTGCATCGATCAACAAGTTTCCGAGGCGATCGGCGGGTAGGCGGCTTGGGCAGGTCCACCGTGGAGTGACTATTCTGAGGATTAGGGAAAACAAGAAAACCGGAGAAAGGATGCCGCGCCGGCACCTTTGGTCCAGCGTCAGTGGGAATTCTGCCGGAGCTCGGTAAGGGACCTAAGAAAACATCATGAGAGAGATGTCCCTGAACAGCGGTTGCGCTCGCTTAGCGATGTGGGCACGCTTTGGTTGGCTCATGACACGACGGCTGCGGCTGGCTGGCGTCGAAGGGTGCAGTTGGATGGGGTTCTATGGAGCCCTCCGGACTTATAGCGTGATTGGCCAACGATTTCGTTACTCAAACGAGCAACTCCCCGCTTCACTCATCTGAAACGCGGTCTCAAAACCACCGATGCTCAACGTTCGGACTTTGTTGTTGCTGTTGCTGGCGTACGGTTTGGCAGCTGGGCTCCCTGAACCAGGGCTGGCCATGAATCGTTTCCAGCTGGCACCCGGCTGGCCTCGGCTACCCCAGTTTTTGTTGGGCACCATGTTGTTTTGTGCTGGCTTGTGTAGCTCCCGCGACACGCTCTTGAGCATGCAAGTCAGCCGCCACTTGTTCGTAGTCGCGTCCTTGGCAACCTGGATACTGCCGATCGGAGCATGGATTGTGGCGGTGTTGATCTTGTGGGGATGCTGTGGATGTCCCGCCGCGGTCGCAGCCGGCCTCTGCGTCGTGGTAGCCATGCCTGTCGCCACCTCGACCGTCGGTTGGTCGAGTCTGACCGGTGGCAGCGTCGGCCTAAGCATTGGATTGCTAATCGCCGCCACTGCGGCTGCACCCCTGGTGACTCCGGTACTGGTCGACACGGGAGTGTCTCTGGTCGGTGAACCGATGAGTGATCTGGAGCAGGCGTCCGCCGAGCCCCCCCTCGTCGCCGGAGATCAGCGAACGTCCGCTCCCTGGCGTGGACAAGGTATGTCGCTGTTCGTCTTCGGCTGGGTGCTAACGCCCGTGTTGTTAGGTAGTCTGATTGCCTCGCGGCTGAGTCAGGCTAGCCACCAACGCGTCAAGGCCAACGCGCGCAGGTTGAGTTTCATGATGCTGGTGCTACTGAACTACGTGAATGCCTCCACGTGCCTGCCGCCATTGACTGAGCATCCGAGGTTATTGCTGTGGCCAGCGGTCGGCTGCGTTACGCTGCTTGGACTGGCGCATGGGGCAACTTATTGGTTCAGCCGAGTCCTGCACTGCTGGCCGGCAGCACCCGGCTGCTCAGATCCACCTGGCCTCGTTCCTGCAGCCCTATTAAAAAGCCCGTGCCAGTCGCTCCCACAGCCCGAGTACAGTTCGTTGTTACTGGCCAGCTGCATGAGAAACACGGGTGCGGCACTGGTCTTTGCCGGCGTGGCTCTGGCCGATTATGGCTTGATCAGCATTACCATCATCGCCTATACGCTCGTCCAGCATCTGTGGGCGGGAATCTGTTTTAGCCGGCCCGCAGCAGTGCACCCGCCGGGATTCGCGCTAGACGGCGTTGCCGGCGTTACTGACCGATGAAGCGGGAGAACAGAGCGGCTCACAAGTCGGGAGGCGCAATCGTCGAAGTCGCCATTT
>JANQOL010000009.1 GCA_028289675.1 Pirellulaceae bacterium | reverse complement strand
GGGGAGCAGGATACGATTGTCGAGTGGGGCGCGACAATGATTGTCGAGGGCCTCCGTTATCGCGTGTCAGCGATGGTCAATCCCGAAGACCTGTTGCAGCTAGACACGTTTGCCGGGAATGACAACGTCTGGGTCTACTCGTCCACCGGTACCCTTCAGATCAACACTCAAGACGGCGACGATACAGCGGCCTTCTTTGTCGATGAGCTCGGACGAACAGACGCGTTTAGCCAGCTCGAACAAACCGGCGTGCCCCTGTCCGGCTACTTTGGTCCCGTCAATTTCGATGGCGGAACGGAGCTGAGCGCAATCTCAGTCGGTGGGCAGCGGGGAGATCGACCGGATAACTTCAGTCTGACAGACTCTCGGATCTGGACGGATCATTTTTCAGCGGGCTACACGGGAGACCAGTTCCTGTGGACGCATCTCTTGGGGTCGCAGAATGACGATGTGTTCCGCGTTCTCAGCACGCGCGACGACGCTCTGAACCTGATCTCGGGACAGTCTGGCGATGACAGCGCTCGCCTCCATCGCGAGCAAAGTTTGCAAGAGATACGCGGCAGTGTCCTTTACGATGGCGAAGGAGGTCAGAATTCGCTGGTCTTGGACGATCGCTCCGCTACCGAGGGCAACGGCCAAGTTGAATTGGTCGGGAATCTTGTCAACGGGTTGGCCGGTCCGAACGATGAAGTGCCTGTCAGCGCGGTGAATACAACGGTGCGGCTGAATCTGTCCAACGATCCTGAAGTCGACGAAGTGATCGACATTGATAACCCAGCCTGGACGTTTGAAGTCTACGGCGGGGCCGGCAATGAGCAATTCATCGTGCGCGGCATGGCGGTTCCAGGCACGATTCGTGGGCAGAGTGGTGACGACGAAGTGCGTTTGTCAGATGATCTGGACCAAGTGACCTCGACGCTCACCTACTTTGGCGGAGGTGGCAACGATCGTGTTGACATCGAGGACGCACAAGCGCTTTCCGGACAAGCCTATTTCTTGGATGGCAACTTGCTGCGGCGCGGGAACGGCCTCACAGTTGCCTTCGACGCCAGTCTGGATGCACTGGAGCTGAATGCAACGCCCTTTGACGACGACCTTCGCATTATCAACCCATCGCCGGATGCAGTGTCCATCCGCTTTGACTTGATGGATGGTCAGGACACCGTCTTTGGACCACACCAAGAGTCCGATTGGTTGATCCGCAATCGCGGATCTAACCGGCACGGAATCGCTTTGGACATACTGTCCACGGAACAGGTCATCGGTGGAACTGCGGCGGATACTTTCAGCGTCGTTCCAGGAGCCCTCCAGCCCGATAGTACGCCCGCGGCGATTCACGGTGGGTCGGGGAGCGCCAAGGACTTGCTGACGACGCCAGCGAGTGTGCGTGCTGAGGTGTCTCTCGAGCTGTCGACCGTCAACGAGGTCTTGACATTCTCTGGCCTGGAACGCATTCGCGGAAATCACCATAACGATCGCATCGCCGGCGAGAACCAAGAGAACATCTGGCGGGTCGACGGAGTAAACTCGGGCAGCGTTCGCCCTGCCGGTCAAGCCAACGCCCTGCGCTTTACGAACTTTGAAAGCTTGCTCGGCGGCTCCGAAACGGATCGTTTTCTAATGCAACCAGGAGGTTCGATCGTCGGACCGATCAACGGTCGACAGGGACGCGATTGGTTGGATTACCGGGATCGCACATCTGCAGTGTCCGTGAACCTGTTGCAGGGATCGGCCGACGATGTTGGTAGCGTCGTGCTCATCGAAAACGTGCGGACCGGGGCCGGTGATGACATCCTGGTTGGGGACGCCCAGCGGAATATCCTCCGCGGTGGCCAGGGCAGCGATGTGTTAATCGGCAATGACGGTCGGGACTTGCTCCTTGGTGACGAAGGGCGAGACGTCCTGGTCGGTGGGGCCGGGCCAGATGAATTGTTTGGCTATTGGGGCGAAGATTTGCTTATCGGCGGTTGGACAGATCACGACGCCAGCCCGGCCAATCTGCAGATCTTGCAAGACGTGTGGTCCAATCCGAATGAAGAATTCTCGGTGCGGATGCAGCAACTCAGTGATGGCAAGGATGGAGTGGCCATTTCGGCCGCGACGGTTTCCGATGACGGGCAAGTTGATCAGCTATTTGGGCAAGGGGACTTGGATTGGCTATGGGATGGCGCGGGTGACCTGCTGAACCAAGGCGATGGTCGATCTAGCAGTTCATTTGCCGGTGGCAACGGAGGAAGCAGCGGCAATTCAGTGTCCAGTGCTGGGGAGCCGGCGACTTTGATACACTCAACCTCCGTGGACGACTCGACCACCGCAGAGCAGATCGTGAGCTTGGATCTCGGTGTCAGCGCCGAAGACGAGCTATTCGGTGGACCGCTCGCCGATTCGTTCAGCTGGACCAATCACTCGGATCGATTCGACGTCAACGCGGACCAAGTGATCACACCACTCGACGTATTGCTGGTCGTCAATTTCCTGAACCAGGTCGACAGCGGTGCACTTCCGGGATTGCGAGCACGACCGCTGCACTTCTATGACGTCAACGGTGATGGTCATGCGACACCGCTGGATGTTTTGACGGTCGTCAACGAGTTGAACAAAAGCATTCCATTGGGCGGTTACTTCGACATAGATTCGGTTGCGAAGAGAAAGAAAAAGTAGTCGGCGAGCAATTGGTCCGGGATCTAGTCGTTCGCCGAGCTTGTACAGCCATTAGTCAGCCACTGGAGAACCATCAAACTGATAAGAGCTCCGACGATGTGTGCGGTGACGTCCCAAAGATCAAAGTGCCCGTCAAGCACGTATTCTTGGAGCAGTTCGCCAACGAACAGCAACACGACAACACCGATGGCTACAGTCCATCGGAAAGACTTTGTCGAGATGGCTGCGAAACCCCTGCCACGAATTGCTCGATCGGCTGCGTCAAAGTAGAGCGCAACACTGGCGAAAAAGTCGGGAGCAAAGCCAAGCACGAAGACCACGGTCGAATTGTCCGACAGTCCGCGGACGCCCCAAATGATTGAGAGCCAGCAAAACACAGCGACATACTTAACGACCCGCGCGGTCCGGTGGACCCGACGTTGCTGCGAAGTCAATTCGATGTTGTTCATGTTGAGAAACGGTTTCGGCGACACCAAAGACGACCAATATAGTCCACGTGGCGCTCCAACCTGCTATTTGGCGGCGGGACTTGGCCGCTAGTTGATGGACAGGGTCGGCCATATACGGTCATCCCAAAAAAGTTTGGCCGGGGCAGGTCGGCGGCGGCAATCTCTGGGTTGTGAGCTGGTTCACGGGGTGCCAGCCACTCACCAAAACGAAAGAGAAATGCCATGTACGGAACCATCAAGAAAATCGCTTTGTGCTCCTTAATTCTCGTAGGTACTTCGGCTGCCATTCCTCGAACGGCCCAGGCTTCATCGATTCAGCAGATCAAGATTGAGGCACATGAATACTACGTGGCTTGCTGGACGGCCTACAGTTTCAATCCGTCGGACACCAACCGCTCTTTGTTGCTTTGGTCCTACTATCTTCGATTGAGCGTCTACAACGACCTGCCCAATGGCCGCATCGACCCATGCTCGTTACGCAACTCGTACTACTTTATGGCTTTCTCCTCCGCTGGATTGGGTGTCCGGACCGAGGAAGCCCTGGATGTGGTTGAGGCGATCGAGCAACTCTATCCATGTGGGCCCATCGGATGATGAGGTCTGAACGTGGATCGCATTTGCCGTCGCGTTGGGCGGCCAGCAACAGAAGGCAGATCAAGTAGCCAGTTCCGCAGCGACGGAACTGGCTATGTG
>JANQOL010000005.1 GCA_028289675.1 Pirellulaceae bacterium | reverse complement strand
GATGCCTTTGGCAATGTGGTCCTGGAAACCGGCCAGGTGGAGACCGAATCGCGTTTCAACGGGATGGAATACTCAGCTGAGACTGGCCTGCATTTCAGTCGAGCTCGATTCTTGGACACACGCGTCGGCCGTTTCATCTCCGAAGATCCATTCAGTGGCTTCCGTGAATCTCCGCTCACGCGTGAAGACTACGTGTTCGCCAACAATGATCCGGTGAACTACCACGACCCAACTGGATTGTGGTCCAGTTCCACGGCAGAGACCAATTTCGCAACAACCGAGGGCGTGGCCGCAACGAAGAAGAGTGCCGTGGTTGGGTTTTTCGCTCGCGCGTCAGCGCGGCTGACCGCCAACTTCGCCAGCGTCATTGTGTACATCGATGAGCTCATTCTGCTGGCCATCCTCGGCCCTCTCGGACCTGTTCCAAGCGGGCCGAATCCGCCGCCTCCGTCGCAACAACCGAAACCCAAAGAGACTCCCAAAGTCCGCCCGCCGGACCCAGTTCCCGATGTCCGCTTGCCACCCGATAGTCAGCCCCATAATCCTTGCTCGTGGGACGATGTGACTCAATTGATCCTTGAGAAGTTGCAAGAAGTTGGACCTGCCGGCGTCGACCTCAACAATGATCCGGAGTTTCAACGGCTGGCAGATCTCCAGCATGCGCAAAACGAGACGAGAAGAGCCAAGAAGAAGTACCCCAATCCAGCGGCCGCCAAAGAGGCGATCGAAAATGGGGAGTTCTAAGCAACTCTGCCTGATCACGACACGCCCCAGAATTCTCGTTTCGCTGCCCCAACGGCCACTTGGGGGGATTCACTGAGGTAACGCCCCGACCTAACTCCCCCGACTGCTCAGCAGCATGAGCGGAGGTTTCCGCCAGGGTTTCAGAAAGTATAGCTGCTACGATGCTATCACTGCTGCGATGCTATCATACGATGCTATCACTGCTGCGATGCTATCAAACGGGCGGCAGCTGCCAAAGTCATCGCCTACGCTCTGTGGCCCAAGGGCGCGATCGCGGGGGTGGCAGCGCAGCGACCATCTACGGAATTCGGAAACGTGGTTTCTGAGAATTGCTGGCATCAACTGCGGCAATTCCTAACCATTGTCGCTATCTAGAAGGAGTCATGAGCGTGAAGTAGCAGACACAATGCGGTTTGATTCAACCTTGTCGTCTGAGGCTCACCCTGACGGTTAATCGCAACTCAAGACCATCGTTGCGAGATTATTCGCCAGTACAGGGATTTATTGGTGATTTGTCTGGCATTAAGGTGGCGTTGCGCACGATGGCTGAACGGAGATAGTGCGGTTTTTTTTCAGATTAGTGGATACCTAGCTGTTGAAAAATCAACTCATATCTTAAACAATGGTGAAACGCTGGGGCAGACGTACACTCTCACCGACGTGCCCCAGGGTCCTCATTGGCACGAACCTACTATTCCTTGGTTGTTTTGGATTCGTTGCCGCTATTACCTTTTTGTTTCATTACTTTTTCTTCTGCGAGGTCATGCAATGAAGAAGAATGCGCGGGGTATTACCCGCTCGGGCTTCACGCTCGTTGAGTTGCTTGTGGTGATTGCCATCATCGGCATCCTGGTTGGTCTGTTGCTTCCAGCGGTACAAGCAGCTCGTGAAGCTGCTCGTCGTATGCAGTGCCAGAACAACATCCGTCAGCTGGGTTTGGCGACTCACAACTTCGAGAGCGCTTACAAGCGATTTCCTCCGGGGTTGTTGGTCCGAGGTCTTTCCAGTGGCATGATCACCCAAGCTGCTTTGGCGGCTGAGTGGAATCAGCACTCAGGTATTGGCCACATCGTTCACTTGTTGCCCTTCATGGAGCAAAGTGCGATTTACAACGGCATTAGCGAAGCTTCCAGCTTGGATCCCGACGTGGACGGCGTTGGTGCTGCCTCCGGTAGCCTGCGTCAGCTGAAGAATCGTTACTGGTGGAACACCGACTCGTGGGATTTCGTGCACTACAAGTTGCCGACGTTGCTGTGCCCCAGCGATTATGCTGAGCTGGCCGACGAGCGATCTCTACTGACCGTTTACTCGCGAACGACTGCGGCTGATGCGCTGCCTCGCTTCGGGTACTACAGTGAATCCACCTCGTTCGCTTCCTGGCACACCACCGTTGGTAAGACCAACTACTTGGGCTGTGGTGGACGCAACGGTAAGGTTGGCTCGCGTGCCACCGATCCGATTACGACGCTGGACAAGCCTGCCGATGCCTTGACCGGTATCTTCTACGTTCGTAGTAAGACCAAGTTCGGTCACATCACTGACGGTACTTCGAATACCTTCTTGTTCGGTGAAGTTACTGGTGCCTTCCGCCAAGCTCCCAAGCGAACTGGTCGTTGGATGTCGTTCTGGTTCGTCAGTAACGGCCCGATGTACACTCGTTACATGATTCCGATCAACATCGATCCTGATAACGAAACTTGGGGCTTCTTGGCTCGCACCGAGTTGCCAGGGGCTCTGAAGTACAGTAGCTTGCACACCGGTACGATCAACTTCTGCATGGGTGACGTTTCCACCAAGTCCGTTTCGGTCAACCTGGATCAGCGTATGTGGCTGACCATCGCTGGTATGTCCGACGGTGAAGCAGACCAATTACCAGAATAGGAAGGTTGAAATGAAACGATTTTTGAGTGCGTCCTTACTCGTCTTCGTAGTCGGCTGCGGTCAATCGACCGAAGCCGTCAAGCGGGAAACTCCAAGCGAACGGCCACCACAGCCGAGCGCTGAAGGCGGAGGAGGAGGCGGCGCCTCCGATGGAGCAGACACCTCCACCAGCGAGCCACCTCTGTAAGCGGTAAGTCGCGTACTGAAAAGCGAATTCAACGCGGACTGGCAGGACCAGTCCGCGTTTTTTCGTAGAATCGCGCGGCCGGATCCGCACATCGTCTGGCTACTGAGCCCATGCAACGGCACACGTTGCCGCGTTTTCATTTTCTCGTTTCGAAATCTTGGACTTCGGTCGTGTCAAATTGACTGGCAACGGCCGGAGCAAACCACGGAGTCACGATCCGGTCAGAATCTGGTTCTACGGAAACACTGCACGCTGACCGTGCAGCAAGACTGCCATCTTCGTCGCCATAGTTTTGGGATAGTAGTTCTTGGATAATTGGGGCTGCGGCGCAGATCCGAGCCAAATCACCTGCCGCGGTGGCGGCCAAATCCATGTGATTACCCCCGAGGAGGGTGGCGATCAGCGGAGCGTCTCCCCACTTTGGAGCAAGTCACGTGAGTTGACCAACCGATGCGGCGTCTACGAAGAAATTCACAGAATTAGCACCGATGTAGTGCCATTTCCTTGCAGTCAAACGGGTGGTTGGTAATATAGGAGTTCTGAGATGCCCAATTCGATCAAACCACCGAGTACCAACATGTCTCGAATCCTCCACCCATTTGCCCTCAGCGTTGCCTTGGCTGTCACTTGCTCCGTGGCCAATGCCGGAATTGTTCTTGAAACGGATGATGTCGTCGTCGTCAACAATGGCGCCGGTACGATGGCCACCATCACCTTCGACGTCTACGCCCGCTGGGACGGTGTCGGAGCCGACGGCGTGGACAATGCCGTGCACGATTACTCCTTCGACCTGACGATTGACAACAGCCTCGCACCGTCAGCAACCGTCAACATCCTAAGCGCGACCACTGTTGCCCCGGATCCGACGAACAGCAATCCCAACGGCTGGGAGTTCTTGGACAGTCATGCTGCTGTGATTGCCGGAGACACGATCAGTTTTTCGGGCGGTGGTGATCCAAGCGTCTTCCCCAGCATCAATCCGTTCAACGTCGTGGTGGATGGCGATCTGGATGCGGACACGTTCCTGAGTACAGTCACCTTTACCGTTGACGACAATGGCACTTTTGGTCTGGACTTTACGCCGACGATCACTCCAATTTCTACATTGACTGGCTTTGCTCGCGACCTGTCGCCAGGCTTCGTGCAATTGGATTCCTCGACGGTCGATGGTACTGCCGTCGTTGCTGGACTGAATGCCATTCCAGAGCCTGGGTCTTTGGCACTGGCTAGTCTTGCCGTTTGCGGATTGGCACTGCGTCGCCGACGAGTCTAGTGAGTCGCACTTATCTGACAGCGAGCACGATTCTGGATAGCTGAGTC
>JANQOL010000834.1 GCA_028289675.1 Pirellulaceae bacterium | reverse complement strand
TGGGAGCCGTATCTCGTTTTGGGAGTCGCCTGTTTCCGCAATTGGATTTTCACGCCGTAACCATCTCACCGGGCCAAGTGAGCGAGGCGCGGCAGCGGCATGGTCGGGAGCGAGTCACCTACCACTGCGCGGACTACCACACGTTGCCGCTTAAAACGAACAGTGTGCAGCGTGTGTTCTATCTAGAAAGTTTGTGCCACAGTACGCAACCAGAAGCAGCGCTGGCAGAAGCTGCGCGCGTGCTGGAACCTGGTGGCCGGATTGTGTTGACCGATGGATTCCTCGCGCGACCGCTAGAAGATACAACCGCTCATTTTCAATATGTCATCCGCGCTGTTGCCAATAACTGGGCAGTACCCATGTTCCACGAAATCCAGCTGGCGCGGCGATGGACGGCCGATGGTAGGCTAAAACTGGTCCACGAAATCGAATGTGGCTGGCGGCTGGGACCTTCCGCATTGCATGCGGCACACTTGACTGTGATTCACTTTGCCAAGCTGCTGATACGCCGCCGCGTTACCCGCTGGCAATGGCGGCACTTGCTCGCATCCGCGTTTACGATTCTGCTAGGACTCTACCGCCATAACTTCCGCTACCACTTGCTGGTCTTCGAGCGGCAGTAGCTTGGGCACCACGAGAGTTTCGTTATCGGGCTCGCCGCGAAATCATCAAGCCGCGCGAGCATTCTCGGATTGGGCCACGCGGCGATATGCGACCAGCACTTCGTACAGGTCTTGAGAGACTTGGATCGTCTCGTCCGTAAAGTCACTTAACCATGCCCGATTCGTGCGGGCGGCGTGCATCAGCAACGCCAAGGTCTCGCCGGCGCTGACGCAGACCGTTGTTTCTTGGCAAAGGTTGTTGGGCAGATCCGCGACAGAAGAGGACGAAGAGGAACTCATGTTGACTCCGGAAACGAGCATTTCAATCGAATAATGCGTGTTGCTCCCCCGCCAGTGCTATCGGCGATTTCAAGTTTTAACGGTTAGTGAAATAGCGTTGAATTTGCCAAATGAAAAAATGGGCAACCTGGGTCCTTTGTTGAAATACGGACGGGCACAAGTGTTGCGAAAAATTGCCAGGATGAGAGTTTGCCAATCAGCCGCCACGCCATAGCGTGCGTTTCAATGCACTTATTGCGGAAACCGCGTGCTATCGCACTGCGGCTCATTGAGTGTATTCGGCGTCGCAGCGATCTGCTCTGGGTGCTAACTCTATTTTGCTCGAGAAGAGCGATTGGTTTTGTTCGGAGGAAACAATGCGAGCTCTTGACCGCACAGCTCCCCGTTAAGCTATGAGCTCGCAGTAAGCTATGACAGAATACTCGCATTGATGTCGTGCGAAGTTGGATTTGCTGCTGCGGTGCCGAGCGGGAACTTGTGAATCGGCTAGCTTTTAGCCAGCAAACGCTTGACAATGATCTCGAGCTTACGTAGATTCGCGCGAACGCTGTAGGGACTTCCGGGGAGAAATGTGAGCCATGTGGATGATATGGTGGCTCGCTGTTTGAACGCCAACCGCAAACTTGACTGTCTGCAGCAGTTAGGTGAGCAAAAATGAAACTTCCAGTTGCATGATTGAGCTACGCGGGATTGCCCGCCGTCTACGTCTTTCCGTTGATCAGATTCGACTTGCAGCCGACCTTCTTCAGCAAGGCTATCAGCCCGGCTTCATAGAGCGGTATCGCGCTGACGAAACAGGAAACCTTTCGCACGGCGTGCTGTGGGCATTGAAGCTCGAGATTGACCGGCAACAGCGTTTGCAGGCCGCTCGCGACAAAGTCAAGCAGCTGCTTCCCAAAGACGCGGAGCTGGATGACGAGGCCGAGAAGTTTCTGACTCGGGCCACCACGGAGGTCGAGATCGAAGCGGCGCTGCGCTGCTATCGAGCTCGGCGAAATCTGGCTCAATCCAAGGATCAAGATAGCCTGGCTAGCCAGCTGCTAGAAAAGATGATCGCCTACAGTGGGGCGCCCGTCGAAGATGTCTCCGCGTGGGCAGCCGAGCAATTGTCGATTGCACCGGAGCAGGCCACTCAAACGGTGGAACACACTCAGCGACTGATCGCGACTTTGATCCAGTGCAACTCGGAACTGAATGAGAAGCTCCGTCGCGGCATTCAGAAGCGGGCTCAGCTGCGAGTTCAGTTCATTGATGCTCCGGACGCGGCCAAGGAACCCAAAGCGGATGCAGCGGCTCAGCAAGCTGGCGACGCCAATCCGGAAGCCACCTCATCAGACCAGCCAGCTCCATCCACCGAGGCCTCATCAGAACCGGACACACCGGTAGCCGACGCTTCAGCGCCCGACCAAGTACCAGCTGCCACTGACGCCCCTGCACCTGCGGTCGATGGTACTACTGGTGCGGAATCCTCTCCGCCGGAGGCCGAACCACCGGAGGCCGAACCACCGGAGGCCGAAAGTGCCACGTCCGAGGTTGGTGTCACCGAAAGCACAGCTGGACAGCCGCCGGTCACGGAGACTTCGACAACTACCGCGTTGGCAGCCGACACTTCAATGGCTGGCGACGATGCATCGAATAGTAATAATGCATCCTTAGACAACACGGATG
>JANQOL010000420.1 GCA_028289675.1 Pirellulaceae bacterium | reverse complement strand
GCGTCTCAGCGTCCCAGAGCTTCACGCTACCATCCGACGAACCGCTCAAGTAACGACCACGAGAGACGTCGATGGTCAAGCTCCGTACACCACCGCCACTACCCGGCAGCGTGTCCAAGCATTCCAGCGTCTCTGCGTCCCAGAGCTTCACGCTACCACCCCACGACCCGCTCAAGTAGCGGCCGCGAGATGCATCAATCGTCAAGCTCCAAACACCGCCCCCATGCCCCGTCAGCGTGCCCAAACACTCCAATGTCTCTGCGTCCCAGAGCTTCACGCTACCATCCCACGAACCGCTCAAGTAACGACCACGAGACGAGTCGATCGTCAAACCCCATACAAGGTCTTCATGACCCGTCAGCATGCCCAAGCACTGCAAAGTCTCTGCGTCCCAGAGCTTCACGCTACCGTCATCCAACCCGCTCAAGTAACGATCGCGAGATTCGTCGATCGCCAAGCTACCGACACAACCGCCATCGCCCGTCAGCGTGCCCAAACACTCCAATGTCTCTGCGTCCCAGAGCTTCACGCTACCATCCGACGAACCGCTCAAGTAACGACCACGAGACGAGTCAACGGTCAAGCTCCGTACACTACGGCCATGACCCGGCAGCGTGTCCAAGCATTCCAGCGTCTCTGCGTCCCAGAGCTTCACGCTACCATCCCACGAACCGCTCAAGTAACGACCACGAGAGGCGTCGACCGCCAACATAAAAGCGCAACCGCCATGCCCCGGCAGCGTACCCAAGCACTTCAAAGTCCCCGCGTCCCAGAGCTTCACGCTACCATCCGACGAACCGCTCAAGTAACGACCACGAGACGAGTCGATGGCCAAGCTCCGCACATCACCGCCATCACCTCGCAGCGTGTCCAAGCACTCCAAAGTCTCTGCGTCCCAGAGCTTCACGCTACCATTGTCCGACCCGCTCAAGTAACGACCACGAGAAGCGTCGATGGTCAAGCTCCTCACACTACCTCCACCACCGGTCAGCGTGCCCAAGCACTCCAAAGTCTCTGCGTCCCAGAGCGTCACGCTACCATCCAACGAACCGCTCAAGTAACGCCCCTGAGAAGCGTCGATGGTCAAGCTCCGCACACTACCGCCACCACCGGTCAGCGTACCCAAGCATTCCAGCGTCTCTGCGTCCCAGAGCGTCACGCTACCATCATCCGACCCGCTCAAGTAACGACCACGAGAGGCGTCAACGGTCAAGCTCCGTACACTGCCACCGCCCGTCAGCGTGCCCAAGCACTCCAAAGTCTCTGCGTCCCAGAGCTTCACGCTACCATCCCACGACCCGCTCAAGTAACGCCCCCGAGAAGCGTCGATGGTCAAGCTCCGCACACTACCGCCACCACCGGTCAGCGTACCCAAGCACTCCAAAGTCTCTGCGTCCCAGAGCGTCACGCTACCATCCAACGAACCGCTCAAGTAGCGACCCCGAGAGGCGTCGATCGTCAAGCTAAAGACAACACCCCGGTCACCCGTCAGCGTGCCCAAGCACTCCAAAGTCTCTGCGTCCCAAAGCTTCACGCTACCATCCCACGAACCGCTTAAATAACGGCCCCTAGAGGCGTCGATCGTCAAACTTAAAACACCACCATGATGACCGGCCGAAACTTTGACTAATTGCGATTGGTCGAGCTGAGCTCGAGTATCATCGATCCCTGAGCAACCGATCTTCCAGGCGACCGGCGCGGTCGTGTCCACAAACTCGCAGCCTCGAAACGTGCTACCAGTTGAGACGACTGCACAGGTTTCCACGCCCGACCAGCGGCAGTCTCGCCAAGAACTTTGTGTGATGCAGGCGTGGGCCAGGCTTCCGCCATGCATCCGCACATTCGTCCAGGATGTCTCTGCCAAATGAGCCCTTCTCAAATCAACATTCCGCAGACTGAGATCTGCGATCTTCCAACGATAGAGATCGGCACCGGCCAGATCGACGTGACGCGGCGCGGGTTGCGGATAGCCGTGCTTGGCCGCCAAGATGCAGTAACGAAAACCAATCCGACTGGAATGGCCAATCTTGTTCTCCATCCAGCCGGCCAATTGCTTTAAACCAGATTGACTTTCGTTGCGAGCTAGCAATTGTCCCAGAAACACAAGCGCTTCGTCGGACGGCACTGGCAGGTCCTGAAGATCATCCGCCCGCTTCTGTTCCAGTACACCGAACAGCCAGCGGGCCAAGAAATACTCCTGCAGCGAGGTGTGCGCGAAACGAAAATCACACTTATCTTCAGCACGCCGCACCACGGCCGTTGCATTGCGGAAGTCCTGATTGAGCACGTCGGGAGGTTGCCGATAGCGATTCGCCACTTCTGGATGAGTGACCAGAAAACCATCCAGCCACTGTTCCATCTTGTCCCAAGGCCATTCTCGCTGGCCCGATTTCCACAAATCGGCGGCCAGAGACTCCATCAATCGCAGTTTGTGAGCCTGACTGAATACGTGTTTCTCTTCGTCACGGTCCATGTGCTGGCAAATGAACCGTTCGTACAGATCAATTCCGTGCACCTGATGCCCGGACAGCATCAGTTGCTCCAACTCAGGCACGATTTCGCGAATCATGTTGGCCAGCAGCGGCCGGCTGGCCAGGTCGATCAGATTGTGGATTTGCTGCAGCAATTCAAAGACGCGTTTCCCTTGTTCGTCCCCCAGGCAGCTATGCATATAGGACTGAATCTGCGCTTCAGTGAAGGGCAAGATCAGCAGCAGCTGGCGATCTTGATCGGAAACATCCGCACGTTGATTGCCAGTGTAGAGACCATTTTGCTCGTACACGTCGCGAAAGAAATGAGAGCGGCACGACATGATGATCCGGCCTCGCCCAGCCGGACGCTGCGGATCGGAGTCTGTGCGAGCCGACAGCGAGGGAAGAATACTCCACAGCTCGCGTATAAACTGCTGCCTTTGTTTGGCGGACAAGCTGTTCATGACCTCGTCCAGGCCATCGAAGATGGCGATTGCCCGTTCCGTGCGCACCGCCTCGATCAACTGTTCGGCGTCCACTTGCCAGTCGGCTCCACTGACTTGTTTAACGCTCGCGATACAATCGTCCAGCACCGACTGCAAAGTAATTTTTCGTCCCGCGGGCGCATAGTTCCGCAAATCAAACATCAGCGGCAGAGGCAACTCTGGATCTTGAGTTCGCCGATCGATCAACTTCTGGGCGAATTGATGCAAGGTTGTCGTCTTGCCAATCCCGAATTCTCCCAGCACGGCCAGAAACTCGGTTTGAAAATTGGCCTCTTCGCCAGCCCAATCCGTCAGGTGATCCACGGCCACCACCTGCTTGCCCTTGGGCCGATCTTCCAGGTCCTTCAAATCGAGCATCCGGCCGGACCGCCCCAAGTTCTGCACATAACACAGCGGCGCGTTTTTGGGATCCTGCCGCGCTGCCCACTCCGCAAACCCACTGACAAGATCTTCCGGCGCATCCAATCGTTCCTCTGATCCGAGCGCAGCTGCTAGCTGTTGATTACGCGCTGCTTGATCGATTTCATCAAGGCGCTGCACCAAGAACGTTGACAGCTTCTCTAGATAACCATTCTTAATGTCTTCCGACCGTGTCTGATTCCAAGCATACTCTCTGTTGTTGGTGTGAACGTACTGGTAGATCTGACGACTGAGAATTGGACCGAGTGCATCGTGATAGTTCTCCAACGGAAAGGACCGTAGCATTAACGGAATGGCAACCTTCTGATCAACTAGGTCGCCGACTTCCTCCAAGAAGGGAGGAACCTCGACGTCTTGAATAAAACTACTGTCAAGAAAGTTCAGACTCAGCAGAAACAGGCCCAAATTAGCTCGCTGTAGCGCATTATCGATCTCCTGACGCCAGCGATCGCCCGGCTCAATGTGCCCATCCGTCCATAGCTGAACGTGATAGCGTTTGGCCTTAGTTTTCAGCTGGAGACACTGGTCCAGCTGTTTCAGCAGTTTCCGGGCCTGGGGTCGATCCTGGCGGGCATACGAGACAAAGATCTCATACGTTCGTTGAGAGGAATCTTCGGCATGCGGCACGACCGCCGTCGAGTACAGCTGCCCGTGGGCCACTGGTCCCTGCCGGCTGGAAGTGAGCGCGAATTGATCTAGCGCAGGATGGTCGTCGGAGTCCACTTCAAACCGGCAGTGCCGCTTGGACAAGTCGCTGGATTTGCCCTTAATCACGATTCGCAAGCTACAACCGGCGGTCTCCGCCGCGTTGTTCACCGCCGCTCGAAATTTTTTGAAGCTCTCGAGCGCCCTGGCTTTGATCTGTCCCGGATACAGCGCGTCAAGCGCGTCGGCGAAGGTATATGTCCCTACGGCATCCGGGGTCAGCTCAAGAAACCTCTGTAGCCGATCACCATCGGTGGCGCCCATTTCCGGCCTGACTTTGGCGACGTAGCCGGCCATCATCCGCCCCGATACAACTCTTCGCTTCGCGTCCATGCCCGGATTCTACCGAACGCTGAGATCAACGCAAGTTAAATCGGGAAACATTCTTCCCGATCCATTCCCGATTTTGCAAATCCAAGCCTGTCTCGGTATAATCCCATGCAAAACATTTACAAACAAATCTGCAAGCCGCATTGAAGATCCATGAAAACCACGTGGCCTTTCGCTCCGCGAAAGAGAGCACTAGAAGGCGCGCTTTCGCGGAGCGAAAGGCCACTTAGAAGTTGAAAGGCACGTGATGGATCAGTCTTCGATGGCGGCGTAGATCAGGGGCTTGACCGCGGTTTCTAGCTGAAAGGTGAAGGGCATGCGTTGCGACAAGACGACGACGGCCAGTTCGTCGTCGGGTGAAATCCAGAAATGAGTGCTGGCGGCGCCGCCCCAGCCGTATTCACCAACGTGGCAGAACTGCGTCCAGTCCGTGATCTCACAGACAACGGAAAAGCCCAGGCCAAAACCAACTCCCGGACGCGTGTCGCCGACGCCAATGGGATAGGCGGAATCGGGCACCTGGTTCTTAGTCATCTCCAACACCGAATCGGACTCCAATAGCCGCGCTCCTGCCAGCTCACCTTGATTGAGCAGCATCTGGCAGAATCTCATGTAGTCGCGGGCCGTGGACGTCAGACCACCACCGCCGGAATAGTGTCCCGGCTGGCTGAGAAAGTCGCTCTCGTGCGACTCATCAATGACTCGGAGTCCACCAATCGCACGTGGACTATGGTTGTCGCTAAAGCGCCCCACGTCTTCAGGTGCGACCACAAAGGCCGTGTCTTGCATGTCCAAAGGGTCAAACACACGCTGCTGAAAAAAGTCCGCCAAGCTGTGGCCCGACACCCGCTCGATAATACACCCCAATACGTCGGTGGATACACTGTAGTTGAATTTGACGCCTGGCTGATGCAGCAAAGGCAACCGAGACAGCTTGGTTGCCAGATCATCCAAGGTATCATCTCGCTTGAGTACGCCTGCCGCCACGTAGGCCTGGTCGACCGGCGTATCGCCAAAAAACCCGTAGGTTAACCCGGACGTATGCCGCAGCAGATCGCGCACCGTCATCTGCCGCTCGGGTGCGACCCGTTGCATTTCTCCATCTTGCATACCGCTGAAGACTTGGCAGTCAGCCAGTTCGGGCAGATAACAAGACACAGGCGCGTCCAACTCCACTTGCTCTTCTTCGATCAACATCATGATGGCCACGCTGGTAATGGCTTTGGTCATCGAATAGATGCGGACAATGGAGTCTTTCTCCAACGGCAAATCCCGCTCGATATCGCGCCACCCGACAGAGTCATGGAGCACGATGTGACCGCGACGGGCGACAATCACCGTCGCTCCGGCGACCTTTTTCGCATCCACGAACTCCTGCAACTTGGGCACGACCAACGCTAGCTTGTCTGCCGACATCCCGACTTCGGCCGGATCGGCCACTGGCATTTCCGAATGAACGGCTGCCGTTTGAGCGCCGGCGGGCCGCGCGGCCAACGTCACCCCGGCGGCGACCATCAAGAGCATTCCCAAGCGACTCATCATTGACTTTCACCCAAAAATTTTCCAGCGAAGCACACGGTTAAACTTGATAGAATGCAGCACTGCGGTTTGGGCAGCGAGGCACCATCTGGACGGTCTCTCATGGTGATGACTCGTGACGTCAAAACCTACCTACTCCACCAAGGCACGCGCAACAGGATAGTGAAAATCTCTTGCTGTAGCGGTTGACTGGACAAAAATTTCGTCAGCTCCATCTCTTTACTCTTTCTTGCCAGCCACATTAATGCGGCAAAGACAACATGAATGAATTGTTATTCAGCTATCGCGGCATCCTAGTCTGGACCGGTTTGAGCATGTGCCTGCTGCTGACCGGCTGCGATCAGCAGCCAGGCTACCTGGCTGACGCACCGATGAATGACGGCTCCTTTCCGGACAGCTGGTTCTATTCGGGTGCAAACCGTCCCGCCGGGCTCCGCAACATGGAAGGTCAGCCACCACCACCTCTCAGCGGAACGGACTGGATCAACGGCTCGGTCAACTTGTCGGACTTGCGGGGGCAAGTCGTCGTCGTCGACTTCTGGGCCACCTGGTGCGGTCCGTGCATGCGGGCAGTGCCCGAAAATGTGGCCCTGCAGAAAAAGTACGACGCGGACGGAGTCGTATTTGTCGGCGTCCATGACAGCCGGCGAGGCTTTGACAAAATGCTGGCTGTCGTTGAAGAGTTTGGGGTGCAGTACCCACTGTGCGTGGACGACGGCGGTCAATCAACGGACGCCTGGAACCTTGAATTCTGGCCTACGTACTACGTCATTGATCAATCCGGCACTGTACGCGCGGCGGGGCTCGTACCCTCAGCCGTCGAATCGGCAATCCAAGCGCTGCTGGACGAGCAAGCTTGACGGTCCCAATGGCTTTCACTCCAACACTCGGCTGCAAAATTGCCAAATGCTGAAAAATTCTGCCCGGCCATGTCGCTTTCTGGCCACCAGCGGCAATGTACGTCTATGCCGGGCGCCAACGCTTCAGACCGCGCCCAGATGAAGACGGTGGTTGTTGTAGCTCGATGAACTGGCAATTCAGGTGTCTCACACCGTCTACACCACACACGATTGCTGTAGCCCGGAGACAGGACCATGACGACATCCGGATGCTTGCATCCCAGGTCAGCGGAGCGGGCTGTCTTTGGTCGTGAACGCACCTGGCTCGCCGAGCAGACGCCTTTGTTCACCGCCGATTGGACCCAGCTGGTGTTCCATCACTTCCGCGTGCAACGGAGCCAATTGCAAACTCGCGTGCCATTTGAACTGGACTGTTTTCACGGACAAGCTTACGTCAGTTTAGTGGCATTCTGTACGCGACGAATTTTTGTGCATCGCTTGGGCGAATGGACACACTGGCTTCACCGCCCGGTGACGCATCACAGCTTTCTGAACCTGCGCACCTACGTCAAACACCGTGGAGAAGCGGGCGTCTACTTCTTGAAAGTATTCGTCAACAGTCTGCCAGCGGTGCCACTGGCGAGGCTATCGTATGGATTGCCCTACCACTTCTGCAACTTGCAGCTCGACCACAGTTTCGACGCATCAGAGGTCAGCGGAAGCGCGGCCACGCAAGCAGGCAACCAACTGGCCTACCGAGCATGGCGAGCGCAGCCCGAGAGCAGCCAGCGATCTGCTTCAGGTTCCGAGTCCGAGTTTTTGACCGAGCGGTATAGCGCGTTCACGTGGCGCGGACGAACGCCACGCGTGTTTCGAATACAGCATCCACCATGGGAGCTAACGCCGCTACGTACACGATGGCAAGACACATCGTTGCTGGAGCGTGAACTGCCACTGCCGAGCCAGCCGCGCACCTGCGGCAGCTACTGGACCGCAGGCACGTTCAATGTTGGCATCAGCCGACCGCAACGACTGAGATAATTGGCGAATGGGTTCGCCAGTAGGTTCGTTAGCTAATCTCCGGTACCACGTAGGGCGCGCGGTACTGACGTTTGAGGAACGCGTTGGCTTGCGCGGCACCATCGCCAGTGAACTTGCCCTGATCCGGATCAAAATTGAGCATACCACTCAGTTGCACCTGACCACCCGTCAAATCAACCTTGTGGGCCGCCATGTGCGTCTTCATCTCATCGTGCAACTGACCCCACTCGGGAACTTGCTTGGCCAGTTCGGCGGCGGCTTCCGGCGAATAGGTAGCACCTGCTTGGAAAGCGATATTGGCCAGATTGCACCAGCCGGTGGAGTAGTTGCCCATCTCCACATCAGTGTTCAAGGCGGACACATCACGGCTGCGAACACAGTCAATGAAGTTCTGTTGGTGGATTCGGTTCCCGCTGTTGCCGCTGAACTTGCGAATCACCTTTTCGTCTTTGTCATAGGCCACGCCGCCGCCCCGCCGACCTTCAAAACGACCACCTTCGCAGTAGGCGATGTAGCCGCTGCCCGGACCGGGATGCTTCGGCGACTTGTTTTCGCCAGGACCGGCAGTCATGTTGGTCAAACCAATGACCGTGGGAATATCACCGGTGTCAAAGTACACAAAGTGGACGTTGGGAGTGTCGCCGGCGTCGTTCCAGGCCACGCGTCCCCCACCACCCATGATGCGTTTGGGCAATGTGACTTGATCCTGGAAAACGTTGTTGCGGGCGTCGTCTAGCACGTGAACGCCCCAGTTGCCCATCTCCCCGGAACCCGTATTGAAATCCCAGTGCCAATCGTACTGCAACTTGTCGCGGAAAATGGGTTTCTCCTGGGCAGGGCCCAACCAGATGTCGTAGTTGACCCAATCATCAATTTGCAGCGGAGTATCCCGTTTGCCAATCGGCTTGCGAACTCCAAATCGATTCACTCGACACGACAAGATCTTGCCAAGACCTTTTTCGCGATGGAGGAAGTCCTTGATCTCGGCCTGCATGGGATCCGACCGTTGCTGGGTACCGACCTGGCAAATGCGTTTGTATTTTCGTGCCGCGGCCACGGTTTGGTCTCCTTCCCACTGCGAGTGGGATAGCGGCTTCTCCACGTAAACGTCCTTGCCCGCTTCCATGGCCCAGATCGAAGCCAGGCAGTGCCAGTGGTTGCAAGTCGCGACGACCACCGCATCGATTTGCTGGTCGTCCAGCAACTCGCGCATGTCTGCAAACTGTTTGGCGTCGCTGAAGATTTTGGCTTTTTCCGCGACGCGTTTCCCATCCGGATCGCACAAAGCTGCCACCTTGACACCCGCCATGCTATTCATGGCCTGCATGTGGGCCCCCGCCCGACTGCCACAGCTGATGAATCCGACTCGAATCTCATCGTTGGCCATCGCCCGAGAAGCTGACGACGGAAAACTCCAAACAGCGCCAGCGGCCGCGGCGGCCTTGATCACGGAACGACGATTGAGTTGATTTGGCATGATGAGAATTCCCTCGTTAGATGAAATGGCAAACGTTAGCGGCAAATCGTATTCGCCTGATACGAGTCACCGTCGCCGCGTTCGCTAATCAACGCGCGAGTCCGGTAACACAATGTGATTCTTGAATGTGAATCAGGAAGGTCAGACAGCCGGGCGCCAAGTCAAAACTGGACGTGCCGGCGCTGTGAATGATAAGCCAAAACGCCCCGCCCCGCCAACTCGCCGCTTCAGGAATCCAAGGTCGATCATTCGCTCAAGTGTGGTTCACATCGACGAATTGCCGGCAGTGCGATCCAACCAGCGGCTGCGCCAATGGCCAACAAGATGCTGCAAATCGTCCAATACAGGGTGTCGCTGAACTCGAAAGAAGTCTTCGAGAGGTTCAGAATGTTCCAGGTACCGTTGATCAAAGCGTGCGCCAGGATGGTGGGCCAGATCGACCCGGTTTTCCAAGCGATGTAGCCAAACCAGACGCCCAGTGGGAATGCAAACAGGACTGTATGGGGCATCAGATGGAATACAGCGAACAGAATCGAGCTGGTCAAGATCGCTTGCGTCGGAGTCCAGCGCTGCAACAGCCGGCGTTGCAAATACCCACGAAATAACATCTCTTCACCAAACCCGGGCAACAGCGCGATAAAGGCGACCCAGGGCACGACAAGCACAGCGGGCATCTGAGAGAACAGCAGTTCCGCAGTTCCATCTGGGGTCAGCACCAACGTCAACGCCCCGGCCAGCACCAGACCAAACGCAGTGGGAACGAAGGACGCCAAGCCAACCGACAACCACTCCACCGTCGTCAGTCCGGAGTCCACCAGTCCCAGCCGTCGACGCAACGGAACGGGAGACAAATAGGCGGCCGCCAAAGCGGTCACCAAAATCGCTAGCTGCCCCGGAACAGCCTGCGCGAAAATGGCGCTCGGCGTAGCCACGATAGCCGTGATTTCACTGGACGACGGTGGGTTCCTAGGATCTTCCAAGATGACTGGCAGAATCATCGCGACCGCGACGAGGCCCGAAAGCACCAACATGCCGAAAAAGGCAACCAGTACCGCCATGAACGCTGTCCAAACTCGTGGCGGACCCGCCATGGCATCCGACGGCATCTCATTCGAGAACTGCATCTCATTCGAAAACTGCGTCTCATTCGGAAACTGGGGCTGAGGCGGGAACGCGGATGCCTCCGGTGCGGGCGTATCGCCGCGCGATGGTTCATCCGCCGGCGACGGTTCGTCGGGCTGCTCAGGACTATTCAAGCGTTACTCCGTACTGGTGCGTGGTAGGTGTTCGGCAAAACGGGCTTCGGTGCGGCGCAATTCGTCGATGGCTTGCTGCCTGAACCGCGCCAGTTGCTCGCGGTGATCCGATGACGTGGCCAAGTTGTTCAGCTCCTCCGGATCGGATTTGAGATCGTACAGTTCTTCCGGCTCACCAGCGGCCAGTGTCCGAACGTACTTGAACGTCCCGTCGCGAAGCAGCACATACCACGGCACATTGCCAACGACAGTTAGGCGCTCGTCGGTAGGAATCTGATCCGTGTCACCACCATAGGAGCGGCCCGTGTGGGTCATCAGCATCGGCTGATTCCACTCGGTCGTCGATGGCTGCCGGACCAACGGTTCGATATCGCGGCCATGCGTCTGCCAAGGCACCGAGACCTGAGCCTGGGCACACATAAAGTCGACCAGGTCCGGAGCGTTGACCGCGTGTCGGCAGGTCTCGCCGACGGGAAACTGACTCGGCTGCGAGATGATCAATGGCGAGGCGATCGTGGCGTCATAGGGGGCCACCTTCTGATTGAACCCGTGTTCCCCCAGACCATAGCCTTGGTCGGCTGTATAAATCACCAACGTGTTCTCCAACTGCCCCGAGTCCTTCAAGGCTTGCATCAACCGCCCCACGCCTTCGTCGATGGCCATGTTGCATTCGTTCATCTGTTGAATCCAGTCATCAAAGGCTTTGCCCGCGTCGTTCACGTTGAAGTTGCTGGACGGCACGTTCTTGGGTCGCATAGCGGGTCGGCCATTGGTGGCCTTGATCCAGGCGGAGGTTCGGTCGAGATAGCTGGGCTTACCTGGCCAGGGCCCGAGAATGTCGGCCGGAATGGGTGCCTGATGAGACCGCAGTTTCCCCAGATGCCGCTCGGCTGGTGTCGTCGGGCCGTGTACCGCGCCGTAGCACAGCCACAGATACCACGGTTTGGACGGATCACGATGCTCACCCTGAATGTACTCCACCGCCCAGTCGGTGTAGTTGTCCGTTGAATAGCCACCGACCTGACGATCTTCGCCGTTGAAGGTCAAAATCTGGTTCTTGAAGTAGTTACCGGCATTGTCCGGATGACCAGGCCGATTCCACACGATTTGATAGTCCCAATCGCGCCCAAATCCGGTGTCCACACCGGTGTGCCACTTGCCGATCTGGGCCGTGTGATAACCTTGACGACGGAACTGGGCCGGTACAAAAGGGCATTGCCGCGGGTCATAGCGACTACCTGGGTACTGGCCTTCCATGCGCATGGTCCGGACACCGTGTTGCAGACGTCCGGTCAGCACACTGGCGCGAGACGGCATGCACCACGCTCCCAAATAGGCGCGCTCAAACCGTACTCCTTGACGCGCCAACCGGTCGATGTTGGGCGTCGACACCCATTCTGGATGGGCATCGTAACAGCTGATCGTCTTGTAGCTTTGATCGTCGGCGTAGATGAACAGAATGTTGGGCCGCTGGATGTTAGGCGACTGAATGTTAGGCGACTGGCCATCGCCGGCTTGCCCTCGGGTGACATCGGGACACAACGAAAAACATAAAAACATGCACCAGCAGGCACAGATGCGAATTGGTCGTTTGCGAATCATCGGTTGCGCTCCTCTGGCTTGATTGCCCATCACCGTCTGTTCGACGGATCGGCACGGTTTCGGATGATGATTGCTTCCACAAGCCACATCATCCAGGCCGTCATCCTATCGCATTCGTGGCAGTCACATGCGATCCCAGCCCAAGAACATCCGGCCAAAATCCAGCGTTTGCACGATGGCTCCAAGGCCAAGACCACCTACGTCGATCCGACCAGCACAACCATGAATCCGATCTGTCGGCCGTTGATGACGGGCCCTGGGCGAATGACAACAATATGCCAGTACAAATCACCGTGAAGCGTTCTCCCTTTGGTGGTGCCTGTGTCGACGATGGTGAGCAACCACCATCGTCATGCGCAGGCCCTAGTCAGTGCAACTCGCGCTAGAATGACAGTGATGACGGATCCCAGCTCAAGCTCAGACACAATCCCGATCGACGGGCGGCTATCGACCATCTACCGGCTCTCGCGATGGGTGCTGGCGTTGATCTTCGTGTACCACGGGCTGGTACCGAAGATCTTGTTTCGGAATGCCCAAGAAATCGAAATGAACACAGCCTTCGCGCCAGCTGTGGAAGAGACGTTTGCACTGATCAGTTCGGGCGTGGCGGAACTACTGCTGGCGGTCTTGCTCGTGTGGCTTTATCGCTGGCAAATCCTGAATTACGCCATTATCGCCTTTGGTTGTTTGGCGACGCTGGCGATCGTCATCAGCCTACCCCACTTGCTAGCCAATGCGTTTAATCCATTCTCGACCAATCTGGCCTTGGTGGCGCTGGCCGGCATCAATTGCCTGTCGGCGACGGCAGTCCGCGAACATGACAGGCCATAGACCTTGCGACTCACGCCAGGCATTTCATGGCGGGCAAGAACCAGCCGCAGGCCGACTCGCGATAGCACCGCACAACCAGGTCATCGACAATCCAAATAGGAAGTTGCTGGCGGCCGTTTCCAACAGATGCACTTGCCGAATACCAGCAGACATGCTGGGATTCGGCAGCAGCAATTGAGCATTCATCCACACTGCCAAGGCCGCACCAACGATCAGCGCCAAACGCCATCTCCCGCCCGTCATATGGCCTAGTGTCCACCAAACCAGCCAACTCCAAACCAGGCCGCGCACCAATTGCAATGGCCAGATCTTGGTAAGAAACGGCTCCGACACGACGTGTTGCCAGAAGCTCAATAACTCGTCGTGCCCCTGATACATGCGTCTCAGCTCTGGCGACTGCCAAGCTACAAAGTAGCCAAAGCACAAGTACAGCACCGAGTACCACAGTGCTCCAGCTAGCAAGATTAGTGTCAAGCGTTGCCACGCGACCGCGCCCGATGGTCGATTCTCCGGCTGGATCTGCTCCGTTGCTGATCGCTTGAATCGGATGCGCCCCATCAACAAGACGCTCACGATTGAAAGCACGGTCGTCACGACCAATCCCATGATCACGGCCGTGCGCAAGATGGCTCCGGGACGAGCGACAAAGAACAACAGCTCAGACATGGGCATGATGGTCATGCACGCAAAAAACAGCACCCAAACTCGGAACATCAATCCCAACCCTTGAGCCCGGCTGTGATCGATGACGACGACGACGACCAAGCTGTGGAGCAGACACACCAGCAGAACGTTCGCCAACAGCCGTAGCTGCGCGCGAGTCGCCGTCGCTCGATCCTCTGACGAATCGCTCGTCAGACCTGAATCGGCTGACCCTGGATCACTAGAATCAGGATCGCCTGGATCAGGATCAACGGGGGACGCCACTACGTCGACGGATGGTGGAGATGTGGGCGCCATTGATTGTGAGGCGGCGCTCGAGGGAGCCCTCGTTCGCCCAGCCAAATGGGCAGCGCCGGCAAAACATAGCAAATGCACAACACACAACACGCCAATCACCGCGCAGCGATGCAAGCCACGGACGACGACGTTCATGCGTCACCTCTTGAGCTCTCGCGACTTTGCCGAGTTCTGAGCTCCGCGATAGCTCGGGTTGCCCAATCGACGTACGTTTGCAAATTGGCTTGACCACAATCCAGTGCCAGACGGCCATGTAGAGAGCGATCGCGCATGGCCGCCTGGATGCCTTCCAGCTGTTGGCTCATGGCACGCACCACATCTCGAAAGACAGTCAGAAATTGAATGGAGAAGGCGGGATCGTCCAACAGGTCCAAATACGAGAACCGCAGCAACATGGCATCCAAACTGCCACGGATCTCCGCTTCCTCGGGCAGCCGCCGGAGCCAAGCTCGTAGGGTCGCGCGACCGGGCCGCGAGATCTGATAGTGCTCCGCCGGTCGGCCTGTCTTGCCAAGGGTGACATCAGCGACAATTAGGCCTTGCGCCTTCAGCTTTCTCAAAGCTGGATACACGGCGCCAGGGCTGCTGTAGCGTGCCATCGGCGTGTCGACAAACACTCTGCGCAGCTGATAACCGTTGGCTGGACTCATCTGAACCAGCCCCAGCAACGCATAGCCCAGCGTAGACACGCTGGACGGCTCGGCGCCCACACTACTCTTCTTCTTGCTCGCACGTGGCATGCCAACACTATAGTACGAATCGTACTATAGTGCCAGCCGGCCTGCCATGTAGTCAGATTCTTGGATTGGTGCCCACCACTACGTTTCTCGTGTGGCTCGACCTAGTCGAAGTGCTTGCGCTCGTGATCCAGCAACCACTGTTTTCGCCAGAGTCCACCGCCATAGCCGGTGAGTTTGCCGTCGGCGCCGATCACTCGATGGCAGGGAATAACAATGGCCAAGCAGTTTTTTCCGTTGGCCCGACCCACCGCGCGAACGGCCGCCGGACGTCCGATGTGTTCCGCGATTTCGCCATAGGAGCGTGTGTGTCCCGGCGGAATGGCCTGCAATTGATCCCACACTTGATGCTCAAAGGGAGAGCCGTGAGGCAGCAGTGGTGTCCGCCACTTGGCTTGCCGGCCGGCAAAATACTCTGTCAGCTCGCACTCAATCTGCGTGAGCAACGCGTGTTCTCCCGGAACCACCGCACACTTGAGCCTGCGCCGGAGACTGGTGATTTCGGTCTCCAGCGCGCGACGATCAACGAACTCCAGCAGATGCAATCCATCGTCGTCCGCCAAAGCGAGCATGCCACCCAACGGCGATTCCAGCCACTTGGCCCGCACAGCATGGACGTACGATCCCTGACTGGCCGTTTCGCCGAACACCTGGCGAAACGAACTCCAAAATCCACTGGCCGATTCATATCCAGAGTTGTGCTGCGACTGGACGACCGAAGAGCCAGCTCGAATGTTCTGCAAGGCAAGTCCCATATGGCGATTCCTTTGATAGGCGTGAAATGTCATGCCGAAGTGTTTTTGAAATTGCCGGCGCACCGTTGAGGGGTCCAATCCCCGTTGACGCAGATCGCGTTCGCGCAAGCGCGCCGAAGGAGATTGCTCCACCAGTTCGATCAACTCCAGCAAGGCTGAGGGCGGCGCGGGTGAGCGATCCATCGGACGGCAGCGCAGACAGGCTCGATATCCAGCCAACAAGGCCGCATGTGCGTCGGCGAAGAACTCCACGTTCTCGGCTTTCGGCTTCCGGGCTGGGCACGTGGGACGACAGAAGATGCGCGTCGTTTTGACACCTACGACAAACACTCCTTGGAACTCGCTGTCGCGATCCAACAGGGCCTGGTACATGACTTCGAAAGACGGCAATCGTTTCATCTCGCCAATTGATCTCCTCGGAGGGCTCCACAGCTGGCCGCCGGCCAGCTTGCAGAAAACATAGCGGGCTTGCCTTGGCCACGCATTCGATTTTCGGGCATCGATGTCGGAATGCGGCCAGGCTGCAACGCTTGACTCGCTGGTCTCTATCCGAACAGTTCAGTCTTGAGCATCAAGCTGATTGACAAAACACAACATCCGGCTGGGACCGACCAGCAACATGCCGTGCGGGTGTGGAATCAAATTCCCCCCCTCGGCACCTCGAGAATCGAGCCGCCACCGTCGGAGAATGGGAGGCACCTGCTGCGTGTCTGGCTCCAAGGCAGCCGGAAACACAAACACTTCACCCGCGACCGGCCAATAGACTTGATCACCGACTAGCGCGCCTCGCCCGCGGCCCCGGGGGCTTGGCAGCGCGTTGACGATACCCGGCGTATGAGCGCCGGGAAAACGGGCCACGAGCCGGCCACTGGCATAGTCCAACCAACTCAGTGAATCCCCGCCAACCAACAAGCAAGGCCCGCGAATACCCAGCACATGCACAGCATCGCTGACCAGATCACTGTCCGTTGACCAGACGAGGTCCCCCGTAGTCGCATCCAGCGCAAAGACCTCCGGACAATCCTGAGGAGCGCAGAATACAAGCCCGTGTTGAACCAAACAGGGCGTCAGGTCGCGATACCGAAATCGGTCTGGGCCGGGATAAGCCGACTGCCGCCGGTCGACGCGGGAATACTGCGAGAGCCATTCAACTTGGCCGTTCATCGGATCTAGACAGACAATACTGCCGAGATTTGTGTTGTAGAAAATCCGGCCGTGCGTGGCGGAGAGCACTTGATGGGAAATCAGGTTGGCGCGCTCGCTGCCATCCACGCTGCCGGAAGCCAAGTCGCTGCTGCGCCACAGCAACTCGCCTGAAAAACGATCGAAGGCACATATACTGCGTCGCATACCCACGTTGTCGCGCTGCAACACGGCCACCAAGATTCGGTCGTTCCAAATCAAGGGTGGCCCTTCGAACTCCGACCGTTTGAATTCCGGAGGCTGCAACCGCAATGGGAACCCGGGCAACAAGCTTCCTTGACGTTTGAGATCCAATCCAACCAGGTAGCTGAACGAACCTCCATCGGCGGCTCCCTCCTGATTGGCCCAGCCCGTGACTGGCCCGCCCATGCGGGCGTACAGACAATCCTCAGCAACTTCCAGCGTCGCTCGTGGCGTTCCCACCAAGGGATAACCCAACGGCAAATACGCCGCGGTAGCAATTTGACTGTCGAACAGCGGCAAAGCGGGTTGCAGATCCGGCCAAGGCCGGCCGGAATTGACATCAAAAGCAACAATGCGGGTGAGCTCGTTCACGAACACCTTGTTGCCCACCACGACCGGAAAGTAGGGCAACGTGCCTCTTGCCGACTCCCCAACACGCGGTCGACTAGCCGGCAGCCGATCCGAGGTCGCGGTCATGCGCTCCAGCAGCATACTCCATGCGGGCCAAGTATCTGTCTGGAGGCTCTCGAGCGTCACTGGACTACCTTGGCGGGATGTATCGCCCGCAAAGCCACGACGGTCATCCATGCCGCCTACAGACCAGGTCGATTGGCGACACTGCTGAATGTGCATCGCCAAATCCTGCCGCTCCGGCCCTGGTAGCGTGCTTGTGCGGGCAGCCGCCCAATCCAGAATTGCGGCAGTAGGCAGGTGTTTCGCATGACTACTGCTGCTGTCGTGGATGCGAAACACCTGCCTCCTGCCGCAAT
>JANQOL010000802.1 GCA_028289675.1 Pirellulaceae bacterium | reverse complement strand
TTCAAGTCGGATTTGGGCGGTATGTGATCTCGTTCCAAAGCGTTGCCTAGAGTGATCGTTGCGCCGTCGATCGATGCGATGGTGCGGACTTCGTCGCTTTGGTAGCCCTGGGTTCCCGTGATTACGAGCTCATCACCGGGTTTCCAGTTTTCTGCTGCGCTTTGCAAGCGAATTTCGGTGGCACCCGCAGATGGAAACTCGGCTAGGGCTTCACGGTGGGTGGTTGTCGCTCCGTGGATTTCCGTAGCGCCGAGTAGTACAGCTCCGCGGCTGAGCTGCTGTGGATCCCAGGTCTGATCAATCGCACCGTCGTCCGCGAACACCACCTTGGCGACAACATCACTGGCGATCGGATTATCGGCCGTGCCCATTTCAAAGCGGCCGCCTGGCGAGCTGACGATCGTATCTACGCGAAGTTCCGTATTGACGTCGGTGGCAAATCGCAATGAACCTTGGACGCCAATCGTCTTGAATTCGGGCTCCATGACCGAATCCACGGTCAGCGTCAGCCCGGCTGGAATTACTATCCTGGCTCCCGCAGCGGGCAAGGTCTGGTTTTGCCACACGTTGGGATCGGACCAGTTGCCACTGGCCACGACCATATTGGTTGCCTGATCCAGAGACACCAGATCGAGAGCCGCTGCATGGCCGGACATGGCATGGCCGGAAGTGTGCGCATGAGAGCTGGCGTCTGAGTTTTGGCCGGCTTGGTGCTGGCCAACCATTTGGGCCATTTCGCTGGAGGTGTGCGAGTCGATATGCCCTGCCATTAAGTCACCTGCCAACAGTTGCCGAGATTCAAGCGCTTGCAGCAACAACTGACGCGAATGTCTTTTTCGTAGCTTCCTGGCTCGAGATACTTTGGCTTGCCTGCCAACGATGCGGTTGATCCAAGTAAGAGTCATGGCCATGCTCCATTCTGCCGCCTGCGGCGGCACGAGATCGGGGAAGATAAGATCAGGCAAGTACCAGCACGTGCCTGACAGATCTTCCTTGGGAACCGGAGATGCAAGTCTTACAGCGAATCTCACAAAACAGGGCATTTTTTTGGTGAACTCGGCGACTCGTTGGCCAAGCTGCACGCCCATAAACTGCGGTCGGGGACATCCTGCGAGCCGATTTGGCACCCGACGCGCGGAGATCAGCCGCCAAGCGATAGCGCGCGGTTTACTCCGCGTGTTGCTCTAGCCGCTGCCTATCGCACCGCGGCTCAAGAAATCGGGGCTAGCGAACTAATCGGGGTAGCACTCTACTCCCACTAAAAACTCGTAAGCCATCAGCTATGCGGGTGACAACCAATCAGTCTCTGTCGCCGCCGGGGTGTTTTTGTGAACTTGCTTAGCGGCGCAGGTGTTCATGAGAGCTGCGCAGCACCAGAGAGTTTCGAGTACGAGTACGAGCACGAGCAACGGCTGCGCCTGAGTACGAGTACGACCGGTGCTCTTCGGCTATTTTGGGCCTTCCTCCGCCCGTGCGCCAGCAACCGGTTTTGCATACCGAATGCTAGCGCACTTTCATTCCTGCATCATGCGACTGGTCCCTCGATGGACGCAGCGCTGGTGGAAAAGATCCTATTGGCCCAATTTCAAGAGGACGCGAGTCAAGTTGGTGGAATCGTCCATATGTTCGTAAGCCATGACCAGATGCAGCCGCGCTACGCGCTTCGTCCGCTCATCCGCGGCCGACTGTTCGATCTTTTCCAAAATGGAAGCCAGGACACTAGGGTCGACACGTTCAGTTAACCGAGTTAGCGCATAGGCCAAGGTTGCTGGCCTGGATGCGGCCAGCCGCTCCAGTTCCAACGCGAACTCGGCGGACTCGAACCCCGCTGCCAACTCGTCGACGTCGTCGCACTCCTCTTCAAAATCTTCGTCCCAGGCATCTTCGTCGTCCCACTCCTCGCGCCAGTCTCCTTCTTCCGCGTCATCGAAGTCACCTGCGTCTTCGAACTCGTCGTCTTCGTACCCTTCGCCGTCGTCGAAGCCTTCAGGACCTTCGAAGTCCTCTGAATCCTCGAACTCTGCCGTGTTGTATCCGTCTTCTGCTTCGTCGAAATCGCTGTCGTCAGAATCAAAGTCGTCTGGCCATGCTCGGGCTTCATTGGCTCGATCGGAACTGTCCCAACCGCTCACTTCGTCGGGGTCATCCGGAAGAACGACGAGGTCTTCTTGGGCGCCCTCGCCGTTGGATTGGGCGACTGCTCGGAACGTTAGTGGCAGCATCAAAAACAGAATGGAACCGGCTACCACAACAATCGTGATGGTTTTCAAGTGCTTACTCATGAGAATCTCCTAGACCTTGGATACCAACCAACGGGGACACCTCTCTGAATGTCACGCTTGCCGCAAACGCGTTGGGCTCATTTCGCGACCCTCCTGCGAAGGTGTCGCACTTCCGGCGAATAACTCCCGCGCGGATGCGAGGATTACAACGACGTGATGACGTTCATCGAGAAGTGTTCAAAAATGGAACTCAATTGTTCCTTGGTCCGAAGAGCGTGATTCCTTACACGCAAACTTAGAAAACCGATAAGAACCAGGTATACTCGGGTTTCGTAGGCAACTTGTGCGACGTGCTAAGTCATTGAAGGACTGGGGGTTAGAATCCGTAGTACCGCCGGAGGAATCCCAGATGGAACTGGGGTTTTCAAAGGCTTTTTTTGGGGTGTGCTGATCAGGCCGCCAGCGGATCAACGTGCGAGCCGATGTTCTAGTTGTGCGGACTCGACATTCAAAGGTGCAGCTTGACCGAAGCAACCACAACTCGAGCCAGCTTGCTCATCAGATTGCGTGACACCCGGGATGCGGACGCCTGGTCGCAGTTTGTGGAGCTCTACAGTCCATTGATATTTGGATTTGCGCGCCGATGCGGCATGCAAGATTCAGATGCCGCCGATATCGTCCAGGACGTGATGCGGGAAGTCACCCATTCGATCGGCAAGTTTGAATACAATCCGCAAGTGGGCAAGTTCCGCAGTTGGTTGTACAAAGTTGCCAAACGGTCGATCTACCGCGCGCATGCAAAACGCCTTAAGCAGCCTGTGGCAACCGGCGATTCAGTCACTTTGCGACGATTGCTTGACGAGGAAGATACGCACGACGAAAACCAGCAGTTTTGGGATAGGGAATACCGATGTAACTTGCTGCAATGGGCATCTGAGCGTATTCAAGGCCAGTTTCAAGCCGCGACTTGGCAGGCTTTTTGGCGAACGTCCGTCGAGCAACGAAGCGCGCAAGAGGTTGCCCAAGAATTGGGTATGACCGTTGGCGCTGTGTATGTGGCCAAAAGTCGAGTCACCAAGCGACTTGCCGAAAAGATCAAGGAAGTCGATGACAGCTAGCAGCGATTGCCTGAGCGATACGGAGCTGGATGCCCTGGCCAGCAGCAACACCGATCAGGGCCCCGATCCTCAGTGGGTCGCCCATCTCGACACTTGCACCGCATGTCAACGAAGGCTTGCCCAGTTGTCTTCAGCATTCTTGGCTGCGGACGTCACCGAATTAAAAGAGCAGTCGAGCAAAGCCAGCGCGCTCCGTGAGGTGGAGCAGCGACTAAAGCGTGACAGGAGCGAGCCGGTGACCGCCGGGCCACAGTGGTCCGAGGCGGAGCTGGCGAATATACGAGCCGTGCTCCAAAGCGATTTTGATGCAGTCGAACCCATCGGACGAGGCGGCATGGGCATCGTCTACCGGGCGAGGCAACAGTCACTGCAGCGCTTGGTGGCTGTCAAGGTACTGTCGCCGAGGCTCGCTGATGAAGCGTCCGCCCGGGAGCGGTTTGTACGCGAGGCTCGTTCAGCCGCCGCGATCAAGCACTCGAATGTGGTCGCCATTCACGCGATCTCTGCCGACACGTTTCCGCCTTACATTGTCATGGAGTACATCCGCGGTCACTCGTTGCAGGAAGAACTGGACGCCGGACGAAAACCAACGTTAGAGAACGTCATCCGCATGGGGCGGCAACTGGCCAGCGCGCTGGCCGCGGCGCATAAGCAAGGCGTTGTACATCGCGACGTTAAGCCAGGAAACATCTTGCTGGACTTGGACGCCAAGAAAGTGATGTTGGGAGATTTCGGTTTGGCCATTGGCCAACATCACTCCCGCCTGACGCATTCTGGAACCATTGTCGGCACTCCCGCATTCCTGGCCCCGGAAGCTTTGCAACCCGAGCTGACCGTCGACCATCGCGCCGATCTGTTTAGCCTGGGGGCTGTTTTGTACGCATTGTGCGCCGGACAGTCGCCCTTCCAAGGAGACTCGCTCCTGGCAACCATCCGGCAGGTTTCTGCGGCCGAGCCGAGGCAACTGAACGCGTGCAACCCGGAGGTGCCCGCTTGGCTGTCTGAGGTCGTGATGAAACTGCTGGCTAAGGAACCGCAACACCGCTACCAAAGCGCTGA
>JANQOL010000794.1 GCA_028289675.1 Pirellulaceae bacterium | reverse complement strand
AATCAGTGCGACTGGTCCAAGAGGGCTACGACATCCGGCACGTCGACCGTCACATGCGACAGTTCGGTATGCCGCTGGGGCCTCTGGAGTTGATTGACAAAGTAGGAGTCGATATCGCCGCGCACGTCGCGCGGTCGCTGGATGCGTCGCAGCCCGACAGCAACGACCGAGCGCTGCATCCGAGTCAGTTGCTGCAAACCATGGTCGATCAAGGTTGGCTGGGCAAGAAAGCACAGCGTGGCTTCTACTTGTACGGTGACCGGCCGGGACAGGAGGTCAACGAGCAGCTGCCCAGAAGCGCCATCGCCCCGCGGTTGGGCTTGGATTTTTGCCGAGACCGACTGACCTCGATTCAACGTCGATTGGTTTATCCCATGTTGAACGAGGCCGTGCACTGCCTGGACGAACTGGTGGTCACGCAAGCGTGGATGGTCGATCTGGGGATGGTCTTGGGTACTGGCTTTGCGCCCATGCATGGCGGACCACTTCAGTTGATCGACGCGTTGGGGCCCAACGTCGTGCACCACAATTTGCAGACGTTGGCCGCCGCCTATGGACCGAGGTTTGCCCCGGCCGATGGACTGGTGCGAGCCATCCGACGCAAGGAACCGTTCCTTGCTGAACTACCGGAGACTCTATCCTGGGAGAGTGATCATGAGCACCGATATTCAACCCAACACTGACGCCAGCCGGTCGCGGGATCCGGCGCCCTTGTCGCCCGACGAACACCCCTCCGGGACTGCCGATCAAGCCTCCTTTGCCGAGACGGCGCTGAGGTTGGGTGGCAAGAGTCAGGACGAGGCTAGGCGGACGGGTAAGATCGATACAGCGGACGATCAAGTCGAAGACATGTTCGCACGCCAGTATCAGACTTCCGCCAGTCCCATCCATCGTGCGATTTGGGATCGGCGTGTGCCCGCGGATCAGTTTTGCTTTCCGCCGTCTGCCATGGCGGACGACATCAATGTCAGCATGAACCGAGCCGTGCGCATGGTGCGCTCGCGTGTTCGCGATGGCCGTTTGTTGGACGCGGATCGTAAGATCAGTCGCGAATCCTTGGACGACTTGGCCACGACGGGCTACTGGGGACTGCTGATTCCCAAGCGCTACGGCGGGCTGGGAGCTTCGTTCTTGGATTTCACGCGGCTGTTGACTCGCATGGCGACCGCCGATCCTACCGTTGCCGGTTTGGCGTCGGTACATGGTTGCATCGGTGCCGTGGATCCAGTGCGGACGTTCGGTTCGGAAGCACAGAAGCAACGCTTTCTGCCGGGCTTGGCCAATGGCCAGAAGCTCAGCGCATTTGCCTTAACCGAACCCGGGGCAGGCAGCGATCTGACTGCACTGAAAACCACTGCCGTGCGCGACGGCTCCGACTATCTAGTGAACGGTGAAAAACTGTTTATCACCAACGCCACGACAGGCCGGACCATTGGTCTGGTGTGTTTGATCAAGGGCGTGCCCTCGGTGCTCGTCGTCGACCTGCCCGAACAGGAAGACTCGACGTTTGCGATTAAGTCCTACGGACTCTACGCGCTCAAGCACACGCACAACCAAGGATTGGTGTTCCGCAATTTCCGCGTTCCGGCGGAGAACTTGCTTACACCACCGCAGGGCGACGGATTAACGATTGCCTACCATGGTTTGAACTTGGGACGCGTGTCCTTGTGCGCCAACGCGGCGGGAACGATGCGGATGATGCTGGCAAACATGTTGCCGTGGGGCGCCTACCGCCGCACTTATGGCGAGTCCATTGACCGGCGAGAACTGGTCCGCCGCCGGTTGGGCACCATGGCCGGCTACATCGTCGCCTGCGACGCGCTGACGAACTGGTGCGCCAATCTGCTGGACTTGGGCTATCGCGGTGAAATGGAGTGTATCATCGCCAAGATCTTCGGCAGTGAAGTACAGAAGACCGCCGCCATTGAGCTGTTCATGAAGACACACGGTGGGCGGGCATTCCTTCACGGCCACCTGTTTGGTGACAACGTGCACGAATTTCTGGCACCCTGCATCTATGAAGGTGAGGGAGAGATGCTGGGCATGGCCTTCTTCAAGTCCTTGGTGAAGGCTCATGGCAAAGCTTACTTTGAACCCATCGGTCGCATTCTGTACGAGTCGGGCATCAAGCAACCGAACTTGCTAAATCCCGTGCACGCTTGGAAGCTGAAATCGGCGATGGCCAGCTATGCTCGCTGGTGGGCAGGCATGCGGTTGCTGGGATCCGGCAAGTTGAACGTTGGTGGACTTCCTCGCGAACTGCGCCAGTATGCGACTCGTGCGGCTGAATGGCTGACCAACCAAGGCTTCGAAATCTCCGGCGCCATGCGCACGCACCAATTGAAGCTGGCGGACCGACAATGCTCGATGATCGATCTATCGCAGCGCATTCAAGATGCGGTGGTCATTCTGTGCACCAGTCTGTACGCAGCGCAGCGCGATGACGAACTAACGCGCGCAGCCGCACAGGTCGTCTGCGGCCAGTTGTGGCAGCGTCTGTCGGGACAACGGGCGACGCATCGCGACTGGAGGCGAGTCACGGAGCTGGGCGGCGCTCTGGCCCAAGACGGGTGGAGCGAACTGGACGGCATTGCTCCGGATGACATCCTGATGCGATACGACGATTCGGCTGGCAAGGCATGAACGTGGGCGAGGCTGGTTCCATGATTTCGCGTCAACAGCAATGGATCTCCCAACGATCGTCGACCGAGACGGTTGTTGCCTTGGGCGGCGGAGGCGCCCGTGGTTTAGCACACTT
>JANQOL010000789.1 GCA_028289675.1 Pirellulaceae bacterium | reverse complement strand
ATCGCCGACACCGAGTCCGAAAGCGCCAGCGGCGGGCAAATGGCGACGCGAGTGGATATGAGCGACCCGCAGCGGGACCAAGACTTTGACCAAGTGCAGATTCCCGAAGGTTCGCTGTTTGTGGAACTGTTTTGCACGCGAAATCCGAACCTGCCGCCGCAGATCCTGCCGCCCGAACTGACGCAGGGACAGCCAGGTATCAACCTTGCCAAACTCGCCCCTCCGAATCCAAGCCAACAGAACGAACCAGTGCCCGTTTGGCGGATGGTGATCAGCGAAGAAGGAAGGGACCCCAACAGCAACAACAACATCACCCGTCGCGCAGCTGACCAGCCTGACACCATTACATTCCAGCCTCAACAGATGGACATGCTCAACAACGCCGCTCCGAATGTGGACATTGAGCGGATTGTTTGGTTCACGGGCCAGCGGCCGTCGCCGATGCACCCGGACAGCAATAAGATTTTCACCGCGCGAGACCTCGGTAATGGCACTGGCGCGGGGCCGGCGTTCCAGGTGGTGCAACCTGGCCAGTATGTCGTGATTGGCCCCCGGCCCGTAACCTACTTGGGACCGATGGATGGCAATCAAAGTCAACACATCGATCTGACCGCCACCGCGGTCCGTCATCAGCACGGCAGCGCGCACGGCGGAATCTATCGTCCGCCGAACAACGGGGGCGGCTTCCAGCCCGTCCGCAACATTGTCTGCGGAATTGACGCCAACAATCGCGTCTCTGGCTTGAACGTCACGGAACCGCTTCCGGACAATTATTATCCGCTCACACCGATTGATCCTGGCTTTACGCCCACGGCGCCGCTGCGAGCGACTGGCAACTACTACTCCGCCGCCGCGATGCAGCAGCCTCGCGATGAACCTGTGGACAAGGGTCGTCAACTTGACGACGACGGAGTTTATGAGGACGGCAACTACGAGTCGTATAAGAACGTCTTCCTGCAGCGGCTTGCCAACCCGTTGCTGACCCACAATCCGCCGTTTGGTGTAACGGGCCATAATTCCAACATCCCCGTCAACCCGTATATCACCGTCGACTGGTCGCCGATCGACCTGACCGTATTCACCAGCGATGTCGACGCGGCTGGCATGTCTCAGGAAATGAGCGCTGGACAGCACAACTGGTTTGCCTCGCGGGAACGTGGCCGCCAGCAGGCTCCCGCCACGCCTCAGCCGCAGACTGCCAACCATGTGGATGTCTGGGCGTTGTTTTCGCAGGCACCTTCGTCCGTGCGAGACCTGGGCACCGATCCCGGCGAACAAGGCAACTTCACACGTCTGGCCACCCATACCCTGGGCTTCCTCAACTCGACGTATGGCATTGGCTGGCGCTCTGGCGAACCTGAGTATCCAGGCAACATCCACGAAGACGATCCCAAGCCTGGTTTCCCCTGGCTGACGTGGAATGACCGCCCGTTCATGAACAAGATGGAACTGATGATGGTTCCCGTGGCAGGGCCATCGCGGCTGGGCTTCGAGTTCCGGATGCATACCGGCGATCTGCGCCAACACTATGAAGACGAGAATGCCGCACCGTTCCGGCACCTCTTGAACTTCTTCTATCCGGGTTCGGGGTTTCACCGAATCATGGATTACGTTGATGTGCCTTCGCGGTTCAACAACACGCAAAAGTGGCTGAATCCGCAGTACTTCCGGGCTGGCAACAATGCAGTGACGCCATACTTTGCTCCGGACAACAAGTTCCCCACGTTCCGCGAACCGGGACGGGTCAACCTCAACACTGTGCATGACGAGGGCCATCTGTGGATGGGAATCATGAACGGCCTGGATGTTGCGCAGCACTCGAATTCCGCATCGGGCCTGGGCAATTGGACTTACTTCGGCAATCAGATCAACGGTGCCGGCCGAGTCTTCCCCAGTCGTCGTGGCAACGCGCTTGGTTCGTCATTTACGCAACCGTTTGTGTTCCCCGGCGATGGTTACTATGTGCCGGTTGGTGCCATGCGGGACGACCCCGTACAGGCGACCTTATTCCGAGCCGCGCCCACTCTGCCTGGCGGCACTCCGCTACTGGCCGCATACAACGTGCAGTCTGAGTACAACCCCAGCGTGGGCCGGGAAGTCTTCAACGATACGCATCGCAACGCCTACTTCAGCTATCAGCCATTGCAGCGCTTGGCGAATGTCGCCACGGCCCGGTCCAGTGTGTACGCCGTGTGGATTACCGTGGGCTACTTCGAGGTAATGGAAGTCCCAGCCGAACTGGCCGATACCTCGCGATGGCCGGATGGCTATCAACTGGGCGCTGAGCTGGGTTCGGATTCAGGCGACATCGTCCGGCATCGATCGTTCTCGATCATCGATCGATCGATCCCCGTGGCGTTCCAACGTGGCGTGCGGCACAACGCGATGAACTGCGTCAAGTTGCACCGCATTATCGAGTAGGTGACATCATGAACCGATACCGTTCACGCAACATCTCTCGAGGCGGCTTTACCCTCATCGAATTGATGACGGCCACCGCCTTGACGCTGATTGTGATGTCGATTCTGGCATCCGTCTTCGTAAGCGTGACCAACAGCATTACGAATAGTCGCGCCACGATTGAAATGAATCAGCGGGTGACGGCCGTTGCCAGTCGTTTACAGAAGGACATGCAGGGCTATACGGTTAATCCTGATCCGTTGCGCGATGATTTTACCGACGGTTACATATCGATTGTCGAAGGTCCGATACGCACGGGAGCCCTGCAGGGTGCAGGCAATCAGTACGCTCCACAATTGGGCACTAGCCAGCGGTTGTATTGGCAGATCCAGGAACCTCCCAATCTGCCAGACACGACACTCGGCGATCGCGATGACATCTTTGCAGCCACCATCCGCAGCGTTAACGAACCATTCGTCGGGCGGTATGGCATCGACCCGGTAACGAACTCGCCAGGCACCTATAGCTCGGAAGTTGCCGAGGTCATTTGGTTCCTGCGCGGGACGACACTCTATCGCCGAGTATTGCTGGTTGGGAATCCCATGCTGCAAGGCGGCAACGTCCCGATCGCCGCGTGGAGCGCAGGCGGCGATCGTTATGTCCGCGGCAACGGGGGTATTGTCCAGAGTGGCACGGATTCCTGGCCTGGCGGATCCTTCTATAACTTCGCCGACACGTCTGTGTATCGCGATGCCATCACCGGCCGCTTCGTTCCCAATACGCTGTCGGACTTAAGCCTGAATGAGCGAAGATTTCCGCACCCGATCTATCAGCGGAATCCCGATCCGCGTACTTGGGGTGTGTTGGGCATGCCAACGCATGCCGAGAATGCCGGCATCAACATCAGCAACAACGTACCCGGCTGGGGTGCATGGGATCGTCGGCTGGCCCGCCACGCGTTCACGAATGTCAACTCCATCGACCAGCAGACCGGTTGGACCAATAACGGTATCCGTGCCGGTGAAGATGTCGTATTGACCGATGTGATTGGCTTTGATGTCAAGGTTTGGGATCCCGGCGCGCCCATTTTCCTGGATGGCAGCGGCGAGATCGTGATGCCGGGAGACCCTCAGTATCCCGGCACCCCCAATGCAAACAACGCCGTGGGATACGGCGCGTTCGTCGACTTGGGATATGCCCCTGGATACGATCCGACGAATGCACCGGTTAGGTCACAGTTCTACTACCAAGGTGTGCCCAATTCGCCGCTGGTCGCCACTGGTCTGTCGCCGTGCGTTTACGACACCTGGACCGACTACTACGAGCGCGACGGCAACGGCCCGGATACTGGGCTTAATGGCTACGACGACAACAATAACGGCGGAGTCGATGAGTT
>JANQOL010000775.1 GCA_028289675.1 Pirellulaceae bacterium | reverse complement strand
CCCTGAATTTCGACGAATCGTCCGCCACCAGTCATTACGACGTTCATATCAACGTCTGCCGCGAAGTCTTGTTCGTATTCCAAATCGAGTGTCGCGCGGCCGTCCACAATGCCGACGCTGATCGCGGCAACACTATCACGCAGCGGGTATTGCTTTGGATCGGGCAGTTGACGTTTGATGCTGGCGATTGCATCAACCAGGGCAATAAATGCTCCGGTGATGCTTGCCGTGCGAGTGCCGCCGTCGGCTTCTAAAACATCGCAGTCGACGGTGATCATTTGTTCTCCCAAGGCATTCAAATCGGCCACCGCCCGCAAGCTGCGCCCGATCAAGCGTTGGATCTCGGTAGTCCGTCCGTCGATCCTGCCACCGCGGTCGCGTTTCTTGCGGGGACTCGTGCTGCCTGGGAGCATGTTGTATTCGGCCGTAATCCAGCCTTTCCCTTTGCCTTCCATCCACGGCGGCACGTGGGATTCGACACTGGCCGTGCAAAGTACCGTGGTTCCACCAGCTTGGAAAAGGACGCTACCGGGAGTCGCCCGTGTATAGCGGCGTTTGACTTTGACTTCGCGAAGTTCGTTTGATTTGCGGGATTGTTTTGAAGGCATGGGCATGTAGTTTAGGTTGGGGTGCGAATTAGAAGATGGATTGTAGCGTGCCGACGTCAAAATCAGCAGCCGGGTTTGCCCTTCTCCTTTCCATCATGTGCGCTTGCACCCAAAAATGAAGTTTGACTGCGGCCATCGGCCACTTCTTGCGACAATTTGACCGATAGCGCTACACCAAGCGTGCCTTGACGCTCACCAGTCGACATCTACACTAAACAGTGCCTTCTTCATCTATGGAATCTTGCTCGTGTCGTCGTCACCAACTGAAAGTAAAGCTCCTAAACTCCCAGACGACGCGCTGCCGCCCGTCGAGGCGCCCGGTGCCGGGTTTATTCTTCAGTTGTTCTTTATCCCAATGTTGATCGTTGCGATCATTGTTTCGGTTTGGCTAGCGTTCAGTTGGCTGGCGCAGATGGGGACCAATCCCCAGGAGCTGGCGACGAAGCTGCAAAAGGGTGACGATGCAGCCTGGCAACGCGCGGTCACATTGGCCGATATGCTAAGGACGAAGGAACACCTGAAACACGACACCGAGCTGGCTAATGAATTGGTGAGCGCGCTCCAGCAGCAGCTTGACGCAGGCAGCACCAATCCCAACCAGATCAACATGCGGATTTATTTATGCCGGGCGTTAGGTGAGTTTCTAATTCCGGATGTACTGCCCGTGTTGATGCAAGCGGCATTGACCGAACGAGATGCCGAATCGATTGAACCGCCGCCACAAGGCAAAACTCGCACGCTCACGGAGCTCGACGTACGCCGCGCCGCGCTGGAAGCAATTGCAGTGCATTTGCAGAATATGGGAGTCGAAGATCGCGATCACCGCGAAAAGCTGATAGAGGTCTTAACGCAGGCCACGTCCGAACGCGGAGTTTCTGGACGCGACGAAGAACTGCGGGGGGAACTGCGATCCACGGCCGCCTACGTACTGGGTGTATTAGGTGGTGAGGATGCCCTTGCCCGGCTGGATCGTGTGCTCGGCGACCCGTATGCCAATGCCCGATATAACGCTGCAGCAGGCCTCGCGAGATACGGAGACGTTCGTGCCATCCCCGAGTTGATCGATATGCTCGATCCTGACAACGAAGAGTCCGTTGAGAACGAACGTCACCAATCGGGTAAGTCGTTTAAGCGTTGGCTCGTGGTAACGACCGCGATCCAGGCAACCGCGACACTAGCTGAGAACAATCAATCGGATGACCTCAGTGAACTGGCAGCAGCCCTGGAAGATCTAGCTGACTCGGATGTTCCGACCAAGGTGCAAGTGAAAGCTCGCGAGGCAATTATTCGGCTAAAAGAACGCAACCCGTGACCGGAACGTTCGTCATTTGGACATTCCTTCGTCATTCGGTTTTCGTCATTCGTCATTAAAGTTCCAGCAGCCTCCGATCGAACGGGGTGGCTGGGGTCGAAGCGCAGCGGA